>NZ_JBSSBV010000039.1:0-24287 GCF_054059115.1 Thermostichus sp. MS-CIW-26 | reverse complement strand
CCCTGCAAAGTGCGGTCAATTTCTTGACGCAACTCTTGTGGGACTATCAGCTTGCAACGTACAGAGATAGTCTGGCTCATGGGCTTATTGTAGTTCATCCAGACTTTTGACCAGCAAACCTATAAGGAGGAGGGCTTTCCTCTCGACACCAAGCCTGCGGCTATGGTGCGGGCCTCCAGCCCGAAAATTTGGTGACTCTAGAGGGGGGATCCGCCCCCTTTTTTCCTTTAGGGCTGCAGATAGAGGCGGTGCTGACGGATATAGTGCTCCACAGCAGGGGGCACCAGGTAGCGGATAGACCCTCCCTTTTGGATTTGCTGTCGCAGGTAGGTGGAAGAGAGCGTCAGGGTAGGGGCTTCCAGGATTTGGGCTTGGATGGGCAGCTTTGCGGCCACCGCCTGCAGCACCTGGGCGGCATCGCCGGCATCCACCCGTGGGGCAACAATCCAATGGCAGAGGCGGGCCAGTTCTTCCGCTTGATACCACTGGGGCAGGTCCCGCAGAGCATCCACGCCGATGATCCAGTACCACTGGGTATTGGGTTGCTCCTGGATGAGGGTGCGCAGTGTCTCGATGGTGTAGGAGCGCCCCGAACGGCGGATCTCCAGCTCTGAGCAGGCGAAGCGCTCGTGGTCGGCAATGGCCAGCTTGACCATCGCCAAGCGGTCGGCTTTGCTGGCGCCAGGGGCCAGAGGCTTGTGGGGGGGATCCCCTGCCGGCATCCACAGCACCTGATCCAGGTCAAACTGCCAAAGGGCTTGTTCTGCCATGATCAAGTGGCCATGGTGCACAGGGTTGAAGGTTCCGCCCAGAATGGCAATGCGGCGGTGCTTCATGGCTGCTGGCTCAGGTAGGTGATGGCATCCCGCAGCCAATCTTCTGTTGGGCGGGGGTGAGTGGGCAGAGCTTGCAGGGCAGCTTGAATTTCCTGAGCACTGTAGCCCAGGGCCAGCAAGGCCATTTCCACCTCTTCTCGGATGGGCATGGGCGGCCCTCCGGCCAAGGGTTGATCCGCAACTCCCACCCCCTGTCGCCAGTGGGCCAGCTTGGTTTTCAGCTCCAAGGCCAGCCGCTGGGCCGTTTTATGACCTACCCCCGGCGTGAGGGAGAGCAGGCGCACATTTTCGGTCACCACCGCCTGAATCAGCTCCGGCAGGCCGAAGGTATTCAGCAGGGCCAAGCCCAAAGCCGGCCCCACCCCCGAGACTTTGATGAGTTCCACAAACAAGTCCCGCTCGGCTGGCGAGCCAAACCCGTACAACACCAGCTCAGTCTCTCGCACCACCAAATGGGTGAACACCCGGACGGGCTCCCCCACTGCGGGCAGTTGCTTGAGAAAACGTCCTGGGGCCTTGACGCGATAGCCGATCCCCTGCACCTCAACAGTGAGGCTACTGCGCTCTCCCCATTCGATGGCCACAAGGTGGCCGCTTAAAAACGCGATCATGCTGCGAGTTTAATCTGGGTTTGGGATGCTCTGCTCGACTGGAGCTCCAAAGTCGGCCAAGCAATCTAAAGTCCTTGCCAAAGGCTGCTTCCCTACAAGGCTATTTCACAGACCATTTCTCTACCTGTAGACTGTTCCCCATCCAGCTCTGTATTCTCCCTCATCCATGCCGATTCGCCCTTTTCCCATCGGCCAATGGCTTTGGATCCTGTTCTCGCTGGGGGTGCTGCTCTTTCTCCATCTTCCTCTGCTGGTGATCGTCCTTTATGCCTTCAGCCCCGATGAGGCGACCTTGCGCTTCCCTTTGCCGGGGCTGACCTGGCGCTGGTTTGCCGTGGCTTGGGGGCGGGCCGATATTTGGCGGGCCTTGTTTTTGTCTTTGCGGGTGGCTTTGCTGGCTACCGGAGTGGCAGTGGTGCTGGGATCCCTGGCGGCAGCAGCAGTCTATCGCAGCCGATTTTTTGGCCGCGAGACGATCTCGTTTTTGGTGTTGCTGCCCATCGCCTTGCCGGGCATTGTCTCCGGGATCGCCTTGCGCTCGGCGATCCATTTGCTGCATATCCCTTTCAGCTTTTGGACAATTGTTATCGGCCATGCCACCTTTTGTCTGGTGGTGGTGTACAACAACGTGCTGGCGCGGTTTCGCCGCATGGGACGCTCTCAACTGGAGGCTTCTGCCGACTTGGGGGCCAATCCTCTGCAAACCTTTCGGTACATCCTTCTGCCCGAACTGGCCTCGGCCCTATTGGCGGGATCCCTGCTGGCGTTTGCCCTGTCTTTCGATGAAATCATCGTCACCACCTTCACCGCCGGCCAGCAGCAAACCTTGCCGATTTGGGTGTTTAGCCAGCTAACCAAGCCTCGGCAGCGTCCGGTGATCAGCGTGGTGGCCCTGGGGGTGATCGGCCTGACGGTGCTCCCCATTTGGCTGACCCATCATTGGACTCAAGAGAAAACCTCAACTCGCTGATGGCTCTTTCCAACCTCAGGCAAGGTTTGCGGCTTAGAAGGATCCCCAAGCATTGGCCGGAGTCGCTGTAACAGCAAAGAAACGCTGGCCCTGGTTGATCGCAGAGCCCTTGTGAGAAAATGTAACAAGCATTTCATTTGTGAAAATTGAGGTATCTATGGCTGTCACTCGTGCCGGACGCGCCCCTCTCGTGCGGGGCAGCAGCGAGGGAAATCCTGCCAAGTTCATGGAAATGGCCAGCGCTTTGCTCAGCACCCGCACCCGCCAAGGCAGCGGCAAAAAGGTTCAGGATCGCTCTTCCTACGGCAAGGCGGGCAACCCGCAAGAGTTTATGCAGATGGCCAGTGAATTGCGCCGCTCCCTGGAGCAGCAGGGTCGGTAGCCAATCCTGTCCACCCCCAGGGGATCCCCGTCCAGTTGCCTAAGCTGGACGGTTTTCTTGCTGCTCCTCTCAAGCCAGAGGCGGCCAATCGCTTCTGAGGCCACTCACCGGTGTTGGATCCCGTTACAGGCCCAACTTCGAGTCCAGAGCTCCGCCCTTGAGCTTCTGTGCAATGAGCCGGCAGAAGAGCAGCATGTCAGGATGGGAAAAGTGCTCATCGGGGCGCTCTTGCCGGTGGACGTGATTGAGGCCGAGACGACATGAAAAACAAAGGCTTTTGGCTGGCCGGGATCCTGGGGGTAATCTTGGATCAGGCGACCAAGCACTGGGCAGTGGAACGGCTGCTGCCGGGGCCAGAGATTGAGCTGTGGCCAGGGGTGTTTCACCTCACCTACGTGGAGAATACCGGCGCTGCTTGGAGCCTGTTTGAAGATTCGGCAGAGCTCTTGAAGTGGATCTCGTTGGGGGTAGCGCTGGCATTGGGGCTGCTGGCCATCCGCGGCGGGATCCTGAGCCGTTGGGAACAGGCGGGCTATGGCTTGGTGTGGGCAGGAGCGGTGGGGAACGGCATCGACCGCTTCGTCAACGGCTATGTGGTGGATTTTTTCAATTGGGTCTGGATCCGCTTTCCGGTGTTCAACGTGGCCGATGTGGCCATCAACCTCGGGGTGGCCTGCCTGCTGATCGGTTTGCTACAGGACAACTCGAAGAAAACGGGATCGACTTCCGCCTCGCCCTGCCTGGAGAAAAAGCCCGGTCGCGACAGCACCCACTTTAAGGATTGACGAGCCGATGAACAGCCTTCAGGGATCCCTTGGGACGCTCAGGCCTTTGGCCAGGGGGATCCCCGGTCAGCTGCAAGGACTCCGTCCGCCTATTGCAAACGGCTGGCTTGCTGAGCCACCTGGCAGAAGCGCTCGACATCTGCGGGCAAAGTGTTAAAAGCTGTCACCAGGCGGATCAAGCGGTGACCTTCCCCCAGCCAGCGGTAAAACCGAAACCCCGCCTGCTCCAGGGCCTGGAGAACCGGCTCCGGCAGCTCGATAAAAACCTCATTGGCCTCGGTAGGATACACCAACTTGGCTCCCGGCAGGGATCCCAGTCCCTGCGCCAACCGTTGGGCCATCGCGTTGGCATGGCGGGCATTGCGCAGCCACACCCCATCCTGGAGATAGGCCTGCAATTGGGCAGACAAAAAGCGCATCTTCGAAACCAGATGGCCACTGCGCTTGCGACGAAACTCAAAATCGCCCACCTGATTTGGATGAAAAAACACCACCGCTTCCGCAGCCCAGGCTCCATTTTTGGTGGCCCCAAAGGACAGCACATCCACCCCCGCTTTCCAGGTCATCTCGGCAGGGGTGCAACCCAAACTAACCAGGGCATTGGCAAAGCGGGCCCCATCCATATGCACCTTAAGGCCAAAGTGATGGGCCAAATCCGCCAGGGATCCAAGCTGCTCCAAGGAGTAGAGGGTGCCGGCCTCAGTGGCTTGCGTCAGGCTGAGGCAGGCAGGCTGCACGTGATGAACCACCCCAAACCCCGCCCGCTCCAGGGCTGCTTTTAAGTTGCCCCAGTCAATACGGCCTTGCTCTCCGGGGATCCCCACCAACTTGGCCCCACCTGTAAACAGCTCTGGCGCTCCACATTCGTCCAGATTGATGTGGGCCTCGGGATGGCAATAAATGGCCCCGTAGGGCGGGGTGAGCACCGAAAGGGCCAGGGCATTGGCAGCAGATCCCGTTGCCACCGGAAACACCGCCACTTCATGCTCAAAGATCTCGGCGAAGAGCCTCTGCACCTGCGCTGTGCATTCGTCCCCTCCATAGGGCATGGCGGATCCCCTGAGGGCCAACAGGGCTTCCATCACCTCAGGACAAGCGCCTGTGACATTGTCGCTGCAAAAGTTCATGGCATGGACAACCCAAGGGATCTCGCCGAGAAAGGGTTAGGGCCGGCTTACTTCGCGCCAACCCAACCGGGATCCTCCAAAGTATCCCAGTCCCGACCTGCCTCTCCCTCAACCGTTTGCAATAGCGGGACAGAGTCCTTTTGGGGATGGGAAGGCAGCTCAGGCTGGTCGCGATAGCGGGACGGAGTCCTTTCGCAATAGCGGGATGGGGTCTTTGCACTCCACCACAACCCCAAAGCGGGCCCCAACCCCAACAACAGGCCCAGCCCCGCCGGCGCAACAATGCCGGAGCCCAGGCTCATCAACAGGGCAAAAGCAAAATTAGCTACATAGAGCACCAGCGGCCCCACCAACTGGCGGCGGTCAAGGATGGGTTGATCCTCGCCCCACAGCAGATTGGCCACCGTCATAAAGGCAGCCCCGGTCAGCATCCAACCCCCGAAGTTTTGCAACGGCATGCCGAAGAAGGGCCCCGGCTGAAACCACGTCCAAAACGGGATCAAGCCGCGGGTCATGGCCGGATCCAGCACGAAGTCCCAGGCGGTGAGCAGCAGGGCCCCCAACATGATGGCCTCGAAGTGGATCAACCAGTGGCGCTGGGTTTGCAGAGCCACACGCGCCAACAAATAGGACGACAACCCCACATAAAACCAAGACAGAGGGATGGTAAAAGGCACCAACCCGGCAATCTTATAGCCCAGCCCACTCAGGTAGCCATAGTTGCCAAAGGGGATCCCGGTGCTGGTGCCCAACAGCTCACTGCCCAAGGAAATGCCCACCGCCGGGATCAAAAACATCAACAGGCGCCGCACCCCCAACAGCCGGGATCCCATCAGAGCTGCCGCCAGCGCACCGAACACCATGTAGGCCACGCCGCCATTGCCCATGCTCAAGGAGAAAGCTTGAATGCCAATGGGGGGCAAACTGGCCACCCACTCAGGATGGGGTACAACCCAGAGCAACCCTGCCAACCCAAAAAGCAAAGACAGAATGTGCAAACCCAGAGCTAAGGCCTCCAGCCGCTGCCAAATCGAGCCAGACAGGGGCAGAACACTTCGCCCAACAGAAGACTGGAAAGGCAGGCTGACGAGAACACCAGAGGACGAGAACCAACGCATGAGAAACTCCCGAAGAGTGGTTAAGCGAAGCCGCTCTGTCTCCTTGCAACCCATACGGCGGCTGAGGGAAAAAGCGGATGGCCCCAAGAGAGAGCCCGAAGCCAAGAACAAGCCCGCTTGCTTGCAGGCCGGCCTACTTGGGATGGCCCTCTGGGCAGGGATGTCACCACCGCTAACGGTGACACTGCTGATATTTTGCTGTCTATTGTATCAATTCGTAAACATATCGCCCGTTTTTCCTCAGGTCTCCTCCCCGTCTTCGCCGCAGGGATCCCGGGTGGGGGTGTACGCCCAGTTGGCTCGTGCTGTGGAGCGCCAGGACTGGCTTCAGGCCCTGCAGCTGGTGGATCTGTTGCAGCAGCACACGGAAGATCCCGCCCAGCGTCAGGATCTGGAAGACTATCGGCTGGAGCTGGAAAAATATCGTTCTGCTTATGGGGATCCGCCGCCGCCCCAGTGGCCGTTTTTGCACAAGCCCTTTGTTGGGGAATTTCCTGTCACCAACCTCTTCGACCATGACTTGCCTTTGGGGGAGAGGGATGGCAACGGACGGTTTGTGAGTGGGCAAGGCCAAGTTTGGATCCCCGACCCGCTGCACCCGTGTGGCAAAAGCGATGGCCATGCCGGTTATGACTGGGAGATGCCGGTGGGAACCCCGATTTTGGCTGCTGCCGCAGGACGGGTCACCTTGGCCCGCGAGGAGCCGGAGTTTTTTTGCCCCAGCTTGGGCCGACCGGTCAGGGGGTTGCGGGTGCGCCTTTTGCACGAGCCAGAACTCTCGGAGGGGGAGAGAACAGACGGGAGAGCACTTCCCCGCTGGGAGACCCTCTACGCCCACCTCAGTCAAATCGGGGTGCAGGAGGGGCAAGTGGTGGCCGCAGGAGCAGTCATCGGCCTATCGGGAGACAGCGGCTGTGCCAGCGGGCCCCATCTCCATTTCGAGGTGCGTCGCTTCGACAACACCAACTCCGGCCAACCAGCTGCCGTCGATCCCTATGGGTGGTTTGGGTCTGGCCTGGATCCCTGGAGCATTCATCCCCTTGGGGCCGAAAGCCTGTTCCTTTGGCAGGTGGGACAAGCCCCCAGTTTGGGAGCTTGCTGGCAAGGGCAGCGATAGCCGAGACGGACATCCGCTCCGCGCGAGACCTCGCTGACAAAGATGGATATTGACAGGCAGATTCACAACAGTCACAACAGATGATGGACTTATAGATCTCGACGGACAAAGCCATCCCCCTCCCATTGGTAGAGGGTAGCCCTCAAGTCACGGCTGGCACCGGGCGGGCTTGAGATGACCAGGATCCCTTGCGGGCTGACCCGCAGGCTGGCATTGCTCAGATCCGTCACGCTCAGCAGCGGCACAAGTCCCTCAGGCCGGTGTTCCAAGACCAAGACAGAGCGCAGCAGGCTGATGCCCCCTCGCTCGGTAAGGAGCACCAACTTGGGCTGTGGGCTGGAGGTAATGTCCGTGCGCAGGTGAGCCTCCACCAACCGTCCTGGGATCGGCTCAGCTGTGTGGAGTAGACGAAAGCTATACCCCCCCTGGTGCTCGAAGCTGAGAACGCGCACCACCGGCTCCACGGTGGGCTGCCGCTGAATCTGAAACACGGCCACCACATCCTGGCGAGATGGGGAAGTTAGGCTGGCCGGGAACAGGCGTAGGTTTTCGCCACGATTGCCGCGAATGAAATCCCACCAGATGGATTGATTGAATAAAGCCACAACCCCACCTCGAGCAGCGCCGCCCTCAGAAGGAACCGGCAGCAGCGGAAGCACAGGCTGGGGATAGGCAGGAACAGCAGCAACCGGTAGAGTGGCAGCCAAGGCCGCTCCCCAGGCTATTCGACCACAGGAACACAACAGCTTCCGCATATTTCCTCACTCCTCGCCCCTAAAATTCTAAAGGACTCCAAGGTTCTCCCAGTCAACCAAACAGCCGGGATACAGGGATCCCTTTTATGTCGAACGCAACCTCGATCTCACCTTGATCTCGCCTGGCAATGGGCTACCAAGTTAGGGTGAAAAGCCTGGAGCTTCCTCTGTAGCCAACAAAGTCGGCTTGGAACGACGCCCCGCCAATTGGAAAGGATCCCCCAGGAGCAAGGGGCAGCCCCCCCCGACGGAGGGCTCTATTTTTCGGCAGCCAAAAACAATTGGGCCCGCCAAAAGCAGGCAATGGACTTGCTGTCCAAATCCATTCCCAAACGGGACATTTCTGTAAGCTCAGAAGCAGAAAACTCCACTACGGTAATATCTTCATCCTCATCCTTATCGGGAGGGGAATCCAGCACTTCCAGCTCCCGCGCCAAATAGGCATACATAATCTCGCTGGAATAGCCGGGGCACAAATAAAATTGGCCAAGGGGATCCCAGCGATGGGCCCGCAGGCCGGTTTCTTCTTCCAGCTCGCGGCGAATGGTGTCATCGGGATGCTCCCCTGGCTCGACTGTGCCTGCCGGAAATTCATAAAGGTAGGAGGCAACCGCAAAGCGATATTGACGAATGCAGACGAACTTGCCTGCTGCAGTTACAGGCACGGCCACCACCCCCCCGGGATGGATGAGGTACTCCCGCTCCCCCTCTTTGCCGTTGGGAAAACGCAAACGCTGGCTGACGAAGGTGTATTTGTGGCCTTGATAGCGCAGGCGCTCGCGAATCACCTGAGATGGGTTTTGCATGGCAAGGGATCCCGAGAGTAGAGCCGCTCTCAGCTTAATGGTTTTCGGCGCTGTTGCAACCGGGCAATCCAGAGGGATTCACACATCCCTGGGATCCTCTGTCTGGGATAGAGTCAGGAAAAGCAGGGATCCAAAAGTTGCAGGCCATGATTTACCCTCCCTTGAAGGAGTTTCTTGCCCTTACCCAACAGGGCAACTTCATCCCGGTGTACCAGGAATGGGTGGCGGATTTGGAAACGCCGGTTTCTGCCTGGTATCGGGTCTGTGCCGGCCAGCCCTACAACTTTCTCCTGGAGTCGGTGGAGGGGGGGGAGCAGGTAGCCCGCTACAGCTTCCTGGGCTGCGACCCCCTGTGGGTATTGGAAATACGGGGAGATCAAGCCCTACAGCGCTACCGCGATGGCCGACAGGAGCACCACCAAGGGGATCCCTTCGCAATTTTGGCCCGCTGCTTGCAGCCCTATGAGCCGGTGCATTTGCCGGAATTGCCCAGCAGCATCGGCGGCCTGTTTGGCTACTGGGGCTACGAGCTGATTCGCTGGATTGAGCCCAAGGTGCCCATCCACCCCCTGCAGCCGGGGGATCCCCCTGATGCCGTTTTGATGCAGGTGGACAGCATCCTGCTCTTTGACCAGGTGAAGCGCAAGATCTGGGTGGTGGCCTTCGCCGATACCCGTCACCACGCTGCCGAGGAAGCCTATGCCCAAGCCTGCCGGCGGGTGGAAAAGCTGATGCAGCAGCTCAGCGCTCCTCTTTCCCTGGCCCATCTGCACCTCAACTGGAAGCCCCACCTGTCGGAAAGGACTCCGTCCCGCTGGCGCGAACAAATCCCCCCCAGCACCCTGAGCCGCCCAGCCTACTGCCAAGCGGTGGAACGGGCTAAGGACTACATCCGCGCCGGAGATATCTTCCAGGTGGTGCTCTCGCAGCGGTTTACCGTCTCCCTTGCCGGGGATCCCTTTTGCCTCTACCGCTCGTTGCGGCTGATTAACCCTTCCCCTTACATGGCGTTTTTGCAGTTTGGGGATCTCTGCCTCATCGGCTCCAGCCCAGAGGTGATGGTCAAACTCAGCCGGGTGGGAGAAGACCGCATCGCCACCGTGCGCCCCATTGCCGGCACCCGCCCCCGTGGCACCACCCCTCAGGAAGACCGGCAGTTAGAGCAAGAGCTGTTGGCAGATCCGAAAGAACGGGCCGAACATGTGATGCTGGTGGATCTGGCCCGCAATGACCTGGGACGGGTCTGCCAACTGGGATCTGTGCAGGTGGACGACCTGATGCAGATCGAGCGCTACAGCCATGTGATGCACATCGTCAGCAACGTGGTGGGGCGGCTGGATCCCCAGTACAGCGCCTGGGATCTGCTGCGGGCCACCTTCCCTGCCGGCACTGTTACCGGCGCCCCCAAAATCCGCGCCATGCAGATTATTCATGAGCTGGAAGGATGCCGCCGCGGGCCCTATGCCGGCGCCTATGGCTACTACGACTTTTCCGGCCAACTGAACACCGCCATCACCATCCGCACCCTGCTGGTTCATCAGGGCCAGGTGAGCTTGCAGGCCGGGGCAGGTATTGTAGCCGACTCGGATCCGGAGCGGGAATACCAAGAATGTCTAAACAAAGCGCGGGGCATGTTAATGGCTGTGGCCAGTTTGCAGGAGACCTAGCCCATGTTGGCCCAGTTGCGCTTCAGCCCTGCGGTTCGCGTCAGCGGGACGGAGTCCTTACAGGAGCTCCAGCAGCCGGATCCAGAGACCGTAGAGCAGGCTTTTGAACTGTTTTCCACAGAGGGCTATCTGGTGTTGCCGGAGATCTTTCCCCCCGAGCTCATCGACAAGTTGCACAGCAGCTTTCTGGCCACCTACAGCCGCTACTGCACCCACGAGCACCACGCTGATGCCCTGTTGGTGGGCAATAGACGGGTGATGGTAACGGTTCGCCTGGAGGGCCCCTTCAACGATCCCCTCCTCTATGCCCATCCTCTGATCTTGCCCATCCTGAAGCGGATTTTGGGGCCGGAGTTGATCTTGAGCGGGCTGGGGGCGGTGGTCTCTCTGCCGGGATCCGCCGATCAACAAGTTCACCGGGATCTGTCTCATCTGTTTGGCGACGAGACCTTGGATGCGATCATTCCTTGCTATGCCCTGAATTTGCTCATTCCTCTGGTGGATGTCAACGAAGAGAACGGCATGACCCGTCTCTGGCCCGGTAGCCATGCGGTCTTCGATGCCCACTATACCGAGCTGGCCCAGCAGATGCCCTTTGTCGATCCGCCCCTGGCCAAGGGATCCTGCCTCCTGTTCGACTACCGCCTGATTCATCTGGGTCGGGCCAATCGCTCGCCCGCTCCCCGTCCTCTTCTCTACAACACCTACAGCCGCGCTTGGTTTCGGGATCCCATCAATTACACTCAGCAACCTCCCCTGGTGATCCCGGCCCAAGAAAAAGAGCGGATCCCAGCCGAGCATCAGCGCCTATTCGTGACGGCACAGATTGTGTAGACGGCCCGGAACTGCGAGCTGACCGAAAACTCGGCGGCTCAGGCCCCGGCATTTATGCCTAGGGATAAGCTACCGTCTCCTGATAGGATGTGAGTATCGCTCCACCCATTTATAGAAAGGTGCAGTGCTGAAGGTGAAGTAGAAGTATCTGGGGTGTTTCCACATCCCAGTAGCTGGTGCGTTCGCCTTGGCGGCGCGAAGCGCTTTGGCGTCCCCCACGGTGCTGCGGTATAAGCCACATGCTCGGTGTAGCTCAGTCAGTGGGAGTTGTTTTGCTGGCTGAGAGCGGATCCTCTGGCTTTAGCCGTGGGGAGAACGTCAACCTGATACATTTACGCTGAACACTGCTGAACATCACTGTTCAACTATGCAGCGATAGCATTCTGTTTGTTTCCAACCAGAATGGCGGTATCCCGCAAAGCTTTGAGTAGAATACCCAAAGCGCAGTTTCCGTGTCGTCTTACTACCAATTTTCTGCTTTGCTTTGGCTACCATGTTGGCAGACTCGAAAGTAAACAGAAAGATCAACTGGTAGTAATCCGTACTGAACATATTATACATTATTTTCAGTATAGTTGAGCTTATTATTGACTAGAGTCATGCTCTCCTCTTGTTTGAGGAATCCGGTCAGCTAGACCGCCGAGAAGCGACGCCCTCTATGTATCAGCATGAGGGTCAGGATGAAAGGCGGAAACCCTTGCTATGGTAAACACAGAGCGGTGGGGCATCCCGTTCTTAAAGCTCAGGAAATGTCCTTAACAGGAGTCACTGAGAAGCTCGTACTCTATGCATCAGCATGAGTGCGGGAGTATGTCACGATGTCTCAGAATGGGGGTGGTTATCCCCGTTATTGCAGTTTGATTGCGCATCCCACCATGAGCGAAAAGATCCCTCAAGATCCCTCCTCGCCGGAAATGGCGGCTGAGATGGCCTTTGCTGCGGAGCCCAGTTTAGAGGAGGTAGGAGCTACTGCGGAAGAAACCACCCCAGACTCGGATCCCGGCAAGGGATCCCCTGGCACCGGCGGGTCGAATGCGCAGCGTGTCCGTCAACTGCTGGGCATGAAAGGAGCAGAGGTGGAGTCTCGCTCCATTTGGCAGTTGCACTTGCAACTGATGAAGCCTGTCACCTGGATCCCTTTGGTGTGGGGTCTGATTCCGGGGGCGGCATCTTCCGGTCACTTCACCTGGACTTGGGAGAATGTGGCTCTCATTTTGGTGGGCATGATTCTGGCGGGCCCCCTGATGACGGGCTATACCCAAACGGTGAACGAATACTACGACCGCGAGATCGACGCCATCAACGAGCCCTACCGCCCGATCCCTTCGGGGGCCATCTCTCTGCAGCGGGTGGTTATCCAAATCTGGGTGCTGCTGATCTTGGGGTTGGGCTTGGCCTACGCTCTGGACTGGTACACGGGCCATGACTTCCCGGTGATCACCTGCATTGCCTTGGCGGGAGCCCTCATTGCCTACATTTACTCGGCGCCCCCCCTGAAGCTCAAGCGCAACGGCTGGCTGGGCAACTATGCCCTTGGTGCCAGCTACATCGCCCTGCCCTGGTGGACAGGCCACGCCTTGTTCGGCGAGCTAAACTGGACGGTCTGCATCCTGACGCTGATCTACAGCTTGGCCGGGCTGGGGATTGCCGTGGTCAACGATTTCAAAAGCATCGAAGGGGACAGGCAGTTTGGCTTGGCCTCTTTGCCGGTGATGTTTGGGGCGATGGGGGCCGCTTGGATCTCGGTGCTGATGATCGACCTGTTCCAGTTCGGCATGGCCTCGTTTTTGCTGGGGGCGGGCCTAAAACTTTACGCGGCCCTTTTGGTGCTGCTGATCATCCCGCAAATAACCTTCCAAGATATGTACCTCCTGCGGGATCCTTTGAACAACGATGTGAAATACCAAGCCAGCGCGCAGCCCTTTTTGGTGTTGGGCATGTTGGTGGTCGGGCTGGCGTTGGGCCGCTCGGGGCTGTGGTAGTCGAGCCGACGGCAAAGTGCCCATCTTGGCAACAGAGGTGACGGCTTCCGCCCTGGGTTCGGCCCGACATCTGGGCCAAGATCAAGTCAAGATCAAGTCAAGATCAAGTTAAGTTGAGCCAGGGATCCATCCCCTGCAAGGATCGTTGGCGGATCCCTGGAAGCTGTTATGGCCCTGGGCCAAAGGAGATATCCAATGAAGCTGTTGTTTCCCCTCCAACTCGGCCTAAGCCTGGCTTTGCTCTTGGGGCCGCTGGCCGTCTCTCCCGCCCAAGCGCAGCGGATCGTCATCGACGGGCGGGGGATCGTGGTAGAACCCAGCACAGGTGGCTCGGTGATTCTCAATCCCGACCAGCCGGTCTTTTCTCCAATCTTGCCCTCTGCAGTTCCTTTTTCCATCGATGAAGAAGGCAAGATCGTCTCTGCCCCTGGCTACCGCTGCAGTGCGGCTACTGCTGCCGACAACTCCCCCATCATCTGTCGCTCCCAGTTCAACCGCAACGACGTGGTGGTGTATGAGCGGGACGGCCAATCCAACACCTTCCTTGTGAACATCGACAACACGGTGACCCGGCCCTCCGGCAGTGGGCTGCGGATTGTGCCCAACCCTGAACCGGCGACTCCCTCGGGTAGCGGCCTGCGCATCATCCTAGACTGAGGGCAGGGATCCCTTCACCTCTTGTCCAGTTGCAACCGCAGCATTTGCTCTGCATCCTAGAGAGCATGCCTCTAACCCCCAAAACCCTGAACTTTGCTGAATTTACTGAGCTTTAGGCGGTTTGGCAAAAGTCATTGAGAGGGATATAGTAGACCAAGTTTCCCCCTGATCCTTGAGTCCACCGCAACGGTTGCCGGGAAGTGAAGGGGGAAAGCGCTCGGGGGGTATTCCTCAGGGCTTTGCGGGATACCGCCTTCCTGCTCAGAGATAGGCAGGATGCGATCGCTTCTTTCCTGAACCATGTTCAGGAGAGTTCAGCGTGAATGTATCAGGTTTGGCGAAGAAATAGCCCTGGCCATACTCGCAGTTCAACAGCCTCATTGGTGCAGTCGCTGTAGGGTTTCGATCCCCTCGGCAGTGACATCCATTCCCAGGCTGCGGGCCAAGGTGATGATCAGGCAATGGTCTCGGCATTTTGTTCATTCGGCCCCCAGCGCGAGATGAAGGAGTGATCGATTTTCAGGCCATTTTTTCAGGCCATTGATGAGGTAATCCTGCAGGCCCCTGAGAGAGGAGTAGCCTGGGCCGAAGATCAAAGCCCCCGCAATTGCGCCAGTTGCTCTGCCGCTAGAAACCGTAGCCTATTTTGCGGTCTAAGGAGATCTTTCGGTGCTGGGGTGGTATTGTTGCCGTCTTTCTTCCAATTCCATCAGGATCTGCTGATGACGCTGCCGGGTGATTGGGTAGAACCACACCAGCAAGATCCCGCCGATCAAAGCCACTCCCGGTAAGGGGCCAATGGCAACGCGAATGGCCAACAAAGCCGATTCCGGCTGGATGGGCAGGGCCTCTCCGGCCACCGAAGGCACGAAGCCGGCCCAATCCAGAGCTTGCCCCACGAAAAACAGCCCCAGTGCCAAGCCCACCTTTTGTAAGAAGACCATAAAAGCGTAGAAGATCCCCTCCCGCCGCTCCCCGGTTTGCAGCTCATCCAGGTCGATCACATCCGGCAACATGGACCAAGGGCCGAGATAGGCCGTAGCAGAAACCCCAATGCCGGCCAACAGAGCCAGCCCAATCATGATCCCCTGCTGCCCGGGCTGGAGAAAAAACAGGCCTGCCTGCGAGATCAGCCAAAACCCCGCCCCAATGAGGTACATGGTGCGCTTGTCCAGATGGGTGCTCAGTTGGGTCCAACCGAACAGCGTCAGCACTGCGATCCCCTGTACCGCCAGTACCACCAGGGAAATCCACACCTCCGGCAGGCCCATCCAGAAGACGATGAAATAAGGGATGATTGTGGCTGTGAACTGAAACGCTAGCCAAGAACACAGGTAGATGCCGCTGACAAACAGGTAGGGGCGGTTGCTGAAGGCCACCCGCAGTTGTTGAACCAGGGGCATGGGATCCCGTTGGGATGGATACCGTTCTCGCACCCCCCAAAAACAGATCAGCAAGGGCACAGCCGAGATCACTCCAAAACAGGCTCCGGCCAGCAGATGGCCGGCAGCCCGATCCGGCAGCAGGTTGACCAAGAGCGGAAAGGTAACCACCGCAACCATGCTGCCCCCTACAGAGAAGGCAAAGCGGAATTGGTTGAGCTGGGTGCGCTCGTCGTAATCCTGGGTCAGCTCCGCTGTCAGGGAGGCGTAGGGAATATTGGCCGCAGAGTAGAAGGTATTGAACAAGAGCGACACCGCCAGGTAGTAGGCAAACAGGGGGCCAATCCGACCGGGAAAAGGGATCCACCACTGGGCCAGGAACGTGAGGCCAAAGGGGAGGGCTGCAAACAGCAGCCAGGGGCGGCGACGGCCCCAACGGGTGCGGGTGCGGTCGCTGAGAATGCCGATGATGGGATCGTTGATGGCATCCCAAAAGCGAGTGATGGCGTAGATGCTGCCGGCTAGGCCTGCCGACATGCCAACGGTATTGGTGAGAAAGGGCAGCAGGAAAAAGATGAGGATGTTGGCCGTCATGCCTGTGCCCAGATCCCCCACCCCATAGGCCAGCTTCGTCCACAAACTGAGTCGCTGTCTGGTCATCATGTCCCCCTGGAATGCCAGGATTCCAGTGTAGGGGGTAGGTGGAGATTTCTTTTTTGGGGATCCCTGGAAAAGCTGATCAAAATTCAGGGTCTTCTCCCAGTTCCCGTAGCCGCTGGGCCAGTCGTTCGGCTCGGGAGCGTTCCAACTCTGCCCGCTGCCGTTCCAATTCTGCCCGTTGCCGTTCCAATTCAGCCCGCTGCCGTTCTAGTTCAGCTCCCGTAGGCAACAATTGCCCTGCCCTATCATACCAGCGCACCCAAAAGCGTTCTCGCCCCTCGTAGGATCCCCACCACCGACCGATACTCAAGTCCAAATCGGGCAACAGAATTGGGGGATGTTCTCCAGCGCCTGAGCCGGGGAGCAGCTCATAGTGTCCGCCCTGGAGTTGATAAACATTCAGCTCATCGGTCTCTAGCTCGAAGGTGACGTAGTAGGGGATCCGCAGCCGCCTTTCGTAGAGCTGGAATTTGGCTTGTCCGGGTTTTTCTTCCCCCTGGTCGTTGCAGATGATCTCCAAGATGAGAATAGGCAAGATATTCCCTTCATCCCAAACCACATAGCTTTTGCGGGCAGTGCCATCCCGCCAACGGGGAACCCCCAGCACCAGAAACAAATCTGGAACAATGACCTGCCGGGGTAGGGCGTAGTAAAGGCCCATATTGCAAGCCACAAAAAAGTCTTGCCGATCTGACCAGTGCAGCAGCAGCGGTTCCCGAAGGAGGGGGTATTGGCGGCCTTGATCCTCGTTGTCCAAGGGGGTGTCGTCTGTATCGGGCAAGTCGTGCTGGGTGGGCCAGCGATAGGGGGCGATGGTCATGGCCAGGCAGGAGCAGTATGCCTCCACTGTAGCGAATGGGTTAGGACTGCATTTGGCTCATCGCCTCCAGATCCAGCACCTTGGCCACCTGTTCCGGGGTCATCAAGTTGCGCTCTAAGACAATTTGCCGAATGGGCTGGCCGGTTTCCAAAGAAGCCTTGGCCACTTCTGCAGCTTGCAAATAGCCGATGTAGGGGTTGAGGGCGGTCACCAAAGCCAGCGTCCCTTCTGCGTAGCCGCGGCAGCGCTCCGGTTTGGGGGTGATGCCTTGAATACAGCGCTCGGCAAAGACCCGCAGGCTGCTGTTCAGAATCTGCAGGCTGTGCAGGAGGTCATAGGCAATCAGGGGCATCATCACGTTGAGCTCAAATTGCCCCGCCTGAGCACAGAGGGTGATGGCGGTATCCAGCCCGATCACCTGGAAACAGACCATGTTCAACATCTCGGCTATCACCGGGTTGTACTTGCCAGGCATGATGGAAGAGCCGGGCTGCACCGGCGGCAGTTGGATCTCCTTCAGGCCGGTCTTGGGGCCAGAATCCATCAGCCGCAGGTCGTTGGCCAGCTTGATGCCATCTTGGGCCAGGTTGCGCAGGGATCCCGACAGATGCACAAAGGGGGCCATGCTCTGCATCGCCGCCATGGGGTGGGGAGCAGGGGTGAGGGGCAACTGGGTATACTCTGCCAGCCGTTGCACCACCTTTTGCCGGTACTGGGGATGAGTGTTGAGGCCGGTGCCGACGGCGCTTCCCCCCAGCCCCAAGCTGCACAGGGCCTGGCTGGCCTCCTCAATCCAGCGACGGTGTTGGGCAAAGATGGCCGCGTAGGCGCCGAAGCTATCCCCCAGCCGCACTGGCACCGCATCCTGCAAATGGGTGCGACCGGCCTTGAGGATGCCGCGAAACTCTTGGGCCTTCTGCTCCAGCGCCGCTACCAAATTGTCCAGCGTGCCCAGAAAATCCCGTCGCACCCGCAGCAGGGCAGCCAGACGAATGGCGGTGGGGATGACATCGTTGGTGGACTGGCCGTAGTTGACATGGTCGTTGGGGCTGACCCGCTCGTAGCGGCCCTTGGGCTCCCCCAGGATCTCCAGAGCGCGGTTGGCCAGCACTTCGTTGACGTTCATGTGGTGGGAGGTGCCCGCCCCCGCCTGGTACACATCCACCACAAACTGATCCCGCAGGGATCCCTGGAGGATCTCATCCGCCGCTTGGACAATCGCCTTGGCCACCTCTGCCGGAATGCACCCCAGCTCGCCGTTGACCTCCGCCGCCGCCTTTTTAATCAGCACGCAGGCCTCCACATACTCTGGCAGGGGCTTGAGGCCGCTGATGGGGAAGTTCTCCAGGGCACGGGCGGTCTGGATGCCGTAGTAAACCGACTGGGGTAGTTGCCGCTCCCCCATTGAGTCTCGTTCGCTGCGCACCTCAGCCAAGGCTTTTCCTCCCCCGTTCGCGGATCCTTGGGCTAGCTTCCGGCAGCCTTCTCTGAGGGTGTCTCGACGGCTGCAGATAAGTTTTGTAAAGTAGCCTGCAACTGCTGGCTGAGGCGCTCGTTGTTCTCTGCCAAGACCAACACCATGGCCGCACAGGCCAGATGCACCCCCGCTCGAAATTCTGCCGAAGACTTGTACTGGATCAGCGCTTCGCTATCCCCTTCCCGCGGGCTGAGGATGAGCTGAACCGACTTTTGGGCCAACTCTGTCAGTTCCCGTTCCGTTAAACCGAGCTGCACCGCTTCTGCCCTCCCTGCTGGCCGACAAACAACCCTCGATCCTGTTCAAGATCGCCACTTTGGTATCCTACCGCGGCCTGGCAGGATCCCCAAGTGAGCGGGCCTTGACAACGCTTGACGGCTCTAGAAAGAGACGGAAAATGCCGGTTAGTATAGGTGCAGCCTGCCTTAGCCTGCGGGCCAGTGGCCGACTTTGATTGGAGAGTCCAAACTCAGGGTTCGGCACTGCTCCGAAGGGGGCTAGTCCTACTTAGCATTTGTCTTGTGTTGTTATTTCGTTGAGAGAGGAAAACTTGACCGTAGAGCGTCCACCTGACCGCTTCCCCCGCAAGCAGCGCGCAGAGCTGCCGGCCATCAACGAGCGCATCCGCTTCCCCAAAATCCGCCTTATCGATACCGACGGCACTCAGTTGGGGATCATGAGCCCGCGCGAAGCCCTGCGCCTGGCAGAAGAAAAAGATCTGGACTTGGTCTTGGTGAGCGAAAAGGCCGACCCGCCCGTCTGCCGCATAATGGACTACGGCAAGTTCAAGTTTGAGAAGGAGAAGAAAGAACGGGAGGCCCGCAAGAAGCAACACACTGCCGAGATCAAGGAAGTGAAGTTTCGCTACAACATCGGCGAGCACGACTACAACGTGCGCCTGCGCAGCGCCCAACAGTTCTTGGGGGATGGAGACAAGGTGAAAGCCACGGTGATGTTCCGCGGTCGTGAGGCCCAGCACGCCGAGTTGGGGGAAGAATTGCTGCACCGCTTGTTCAAAGACTTACAAGAAGTGGCGGAAATGCAGCAGCCCCCCCAAAAGGAAGGGCGAAACATCACGATGATTCTCTCTCCCAAAAAATCGGTCTGAGGAGGGATCCCACCCATGCCCCTTGCCGTTGGGGATCCGGCTCCGGAGTTCACCCTGCCCGATGCCGAGGGCAATCCCATCAGCTTGAGCCAGTTGCGGGGACAGCGGGTGGTGCTCTATTTTTACCCGCGGGACAACACCCCCGGCTGCACCCAAGAAGCCTGCGGCTTTCGGGATGCCTACGCTGACTATCAAGCCCACGGCATCGCCATCTTGGGGGTGAGCGCCGACGATGCCCGTTCCCACCAAAAATTTGCCCAGAAGCTGCAACTGCCCTTCCCCCTGTTGGTGGATGAGGGGGCCAAGGTGGCCAGGGCTTACGGGGTCTATGGGCCGAAAAAGTTCATGGGCAAAGAGTACAACGGCATTCACCGCACCACTTTTGTTATTGATCCGGAGGGGAAGATCGAGGCCGTTATCACCAAGGTCAAGGTGGAAACCCACGCAGCGGAGCTGCTCAAGCAGTTGACCGGCTCTTAGGCTTTCCGGTGGGAGTTCGGCAGACCTGCTGCTGGGCTCGTTGTTCTGGAACCTGAGCCAAGACGGGAACGAAAAGAGCAAAAAAAGATGTAAAGTGCCGGTATTGATTCCTCGTGGGCTAGGGCCGTGTCCCGACGCAGCCGTACCCTCAAGTCGATTCACGACAGCTACCAAATGTTGGGTTTGGCCGGCCAAGGGCAGTACGGGCGTGTATTCTGTGCCCGTCCCCGTCAAGGAGGAGACCTGGTGGCCCTGAAGGAGCTGCCGGCGGAGCGCTTTCCCACCCAAAATCTGCTGCGGGAGCTGCGCCATCTGCTCACCCTCAACCACCCCAACATTACCCGCTGCTACGCCCTCGAACATGCCCGCGAAGGTCGCTACCTGGTGTTGGAGTACTGCGAGGGAGGCACGCTGCGGGAGCTGATCGACCAGGTGGAGCAAGGGCTGTGGCTGCCGGTCAAGCAGGTTTTGGGCTTTGTGGATCAGATTTTGGCCGGGTTAGATCATGCCCACCGGCAGGGGGTGATCCACTGCGATGTCAAGCCCGAGAACATCCTGCTCAAGCCCACGCCCCAGGGCTGGCAACTGAAGTTGACGGATTTTGGCATCGCCCGTCGCCTGCAGCCTGCTGCCGGCGAGATCACCGCCACCGGATCCCCTGCCTACATGGCCCCGGAGCGGTTTTATGGCCAGTTCAGTCCCGCTTCCGATCTCTACGCGGTGGGGATCATCCTGGTGGAGCTGCTGACGGGCCGACGGCCTTTTTCCGGATCTCCCGGCCAGTTGATGCACGCCCACCTCAACCAGCCGTTTGTCTGTCCAGAAGGGATCCCTGCCCCGCTGCGGGAGGTGCTGGAGATAGCCCTACGCAAGTTGCCCTTGCGGCGGTTCCGCACTGCTGCCCAAATGCGGTCGGCTTTGGCGGTGGTTGCCCAAGAGTGGCAAGAGCCGGCCAGTTGTTGGGTTGGCCCTCGCCTGCCCAGATGGCCGCCCCCTGGGGTACAGGTTTGGGATCTGCCGGATCTGGGCTCTGTTGACACTGGCGGGATGGAGTTCCTGGCCGAGCAAAAGTTCTGCATCTGCGAGGATCCCAGCGGCTCCAGATCCCCGCTGCTGTTGCGGGTGACCCCCCAGAGGCTGGAATGGCTGGAGCTCCAGAACCTTGCCCTGGGATCCCCTGCTTTGGCCCGTTTTTCCCTGGACGAGCCAATTCGGGCGGTGCTGCCCTTGAACACCTTCCCGGAAGCCCTGGCCTTCTCCCGAAGCAGCCTTTTGCACCTCAGCCCCAGCCGCATCCGCACCTTGCTCAGCTTTGAGGAGGATTGGCAGGCCACCTGGCTGGCAGAGCGACAGGAGCTGGTCTGGGCCACCGCCCAAGAGTTGGGGGCCGTACAATGGCAGCCGGCCACGTCGACAGGAACACAGCCTTTCCCCGATTCCCGCTGCTATTTTCGTTGGCCTTGGCAGGGATCCCTGTCCCGCTTGCTGGCCCTCTCGGAGCATCTGGTTTTGTTGACAGGTGTGGGGCAGCAGTGGGTGGAGATGAGCCTCTTGCCCTATCCCAAGGGACACCATCCCACTGTCGCGACCGGTTGGTCTCTGCAGACGGGATCCCAGCCCATTCGCTATCGCCTGCCCTTGGATCCCCAAGGGGGGGTGATCAGCTTGGGAGAACGGTTGCTCTTTGCGGCAACAGATGAGGGAAGGGAAGGCCAGCAAGGTTGCTGCCCCTATCTCCACTCGGTGCAGGTGAATCCGCTGCGGGTGCGCCGCTGGTTCTTGAAAGGGCAACCTGTCCAGATGGCCAAGGCCCCTTGGGGCGTGCTGCTGCTGTGTCGAGAGGGCGAGCAATCCACTTCCCTCTGGCTGTACAGTGAAAAAGGGGATCCCTTGGCCCAAGTAGCTGTGCCTAACGGCTCACAGGTGTTGCAGGTGGGCCAAAGGGGCAAGATTTGGCTGCAGGTGCCCAAAGCAGAGAAATCTCACCTGTCTCAGCTTTGGCAATTGGATCTGAACTGCTTGCCGGTGAGCGGACAGCCTTCCCAGGTGATGCTGTGCGACCCAGCGATCTAGAGTTTCGCCAAGGACTCCGTCCCGCTGTCGCGACCGGACTCGGCCAGAACCGCTATCAGCCCTAAGATCAAGTTTGAAGATCAAGTTTGGCCAGATGCCCGGCCAGCTCTGCTGGGCTGTGGACCAGGGGAGTGGTGATCTGTCCAGCCTGTTGGAGAACAAGCATGAGTCAGTATCTGCCGGAACCTGCTGCTGTGGAGGAGGATCCCAGCTTGTTGGTAGAGCGGCTGCGCCGCAAAGAGGGCCGGTGGCTGGATTGGGCCAAGGCCTGTCAAGCTTTGCAACGACAGAAAATGACTCCCCAGGCCATCTTCGAGGCAACCGGGTTTGAGCCCATTCACCAAAACCAGATCATCGTTGCGGCCCAAGTTTACGAAGGGATAGCCAAAGCAGGAGCCAGCCCAGCAGTTCTGGAGCATTTTGCCCACAAAGGTAGCGATATCCTCTACGAGTTGCGCATTCTCTCTCCACAGGATCGGGTTCGGGTGGCGGAATTTATCTTCAGTCGCCATTTGCATGCCGCTGATGCTCATGAGATCGCCCGCGCCGTGAAAAATTATGCCCAGCTCCAACAGCTTCCGGAAGGGTTTACGGATCACCCCGGCGATGCGGTAGCCTATCAAGCCTGGCGGACGGCCCAGCAAACCCGCGATCTGCAGGAGCGAACTCGCGCTATCGGTCGAGCATTTCAGTATGTCCACAGTGATACAGCCCGCCGACAGGTGGAGCAGCTCTTGTCCACGATTGCCACCAGCTCCCGCCCCCAACGCAGCGTTTTGCCCAAGCTGTCCGTGTTTCGCTTGGAAGAAGATCTGCCGCGACTGCTGCCGGTGGCCGGATCCCTGCCTCTTGCAACTGCCGCCTGGGAAGGGATCCCCTCCAGCCAGCCCCAAGGGCCCTTTGGCTGGGTCAACAGCCCGGCGGAGCAGACTTGGATGGCCTTGCCTGCTTGGCCAGTGATTCAAAAGGCCGGGGATCCGGTGATCCTTCAGGTGGAAAACCGGCTTTTGGGATCCCTGTTGGGTTTGCCGGTGCCTGCCGGTGAAGAACAGGATCCGGTTTTGCTGGTGGTCGATCGCGCCGCTCGGGTTTGGGAGGGAGCTCAGATGGCGGGATTTTTCCTGGTGGATCGGGCCGGATCCCTGGCGGTGGAGTGGATAGAAGACTCGCCCTCCTCTCCCCTGCTGGGCCAGGTGCTGATGGCCGTGCGCCCCCCGCGGGTTTTCGATGAGGTGCTGGCTCAGGATCCCTGGCAGTTGGAAGAATAGGCGTTGGGATCCCGCCGTTGTAGCCATTCGTGCTAGTGGTGCAGAGCACCGCGCCTGGACTCGCCCCCATGGCCTCACCCATGGCCTCAATTGAGCAAGGCCAAGTTATCCCGGTGGACGGCAGTATCAACCCCTTCGTAGCCCAGGATGCGGGGAATCTCGGCGGTTTTTTTGCCCTTAATCTGCCGCAGCTCCTCGGCGCTGTAGTTCACCAGGCCCCGCGCCACCTCCTGGCCGCTGGGATCGCACAGGCGCACGGCAGCCCCCGCCTCAAACTCCCCAGAAATGGCTGTGATCCCTGCCGGCAACAGCGAGCGCCCTTGCTCGCACACCGCTCGTACCGCCCCCTCATCCAAAGTCAAAGATCCCTCGGGGATGAGGCCGTAGGCAATCCATCGCTTGCGGGCGCTGGCGGGCTGAGGAGCCGGATCAAAGCGGGTGCCGATGGCCTCGCCGGTCAGAATTGCCGGGATCTGCTCAGGCCGTTTGCCATTGGTGATCACCACCGTTACCCCTGCAGCTGTAGCAATTTGAGCAGCGGTCAGTTTGGTGGCCATGCCGCCGGTGCCCCAGCCGCTTTTCCCCTGGGCTTCGGCCTTCACCTGTAGCGGGATCCCGGGCAACACCCGCTCAATGGGCTGGGCAGAGGGATCTCGGTTGGGGTCAGCCGAATAGAGCTTGTCCACATCGGTGAGCAGGATAAGCCACTTGGCCTGCACCATGCTGGCCACTAACGCCGAAAGCGAGTCGTTATCGCCGAATTTCAGCTCCTCCACTGCCACCGTGTCGTTTTCATTGACGATGGGAATAACCCCCATCTGCAGCAGTTGGGCAAAAGTGCGATTGGCGTTCACGTAGCGGCTGCGCTCCACCAGATCGCCGCGGGTGAGCAGCACTTGGGCAATTGGCTGGTTCAGAGCCGAGAAGAGGTCATCGTAAAGGCGGATCAACCGCCCCTGTCCCACCGCAGCCACCGCCTGCTTCTCGGCAATAGCCGTCGGTCGTTGCCGCCAGCCAAGGCGAGCACAGCCCACCCCCACCGCCCCAGAGGAGACCAAGATCACCGCATACCCCTGCCTGCGCAGGTGGGTCAGCACCTCCACCAGCGGCCCCAACACCGAAAGACGCAACAAGCCGGTCTGAGTATCTGTCAGGCTGGAGGTGCCGATCTTCACCACCACCGTCACGTCTGTTGTTGCCATCGCCGCTCTCAACCCATCCTCCCACCCCTCTATTCACCATAGCGCCACCATAGCGGAGTCAAGACGCAGCTGTATTGACCAAAAGGCGCGGCAAGCCCCGTCCTTCAGGGCAGGGAAGGATAGCGCCGACCGTAGCCGACGCCCTTTAAAAACGCAGTGCCGGCCATGTG
>NZ_JBSSBV010000038.1:0-24769 GCF_054059115.1 Thermostichus sp. MS-CIW-26 | reverse complement strand
GCGTTAGCGGGACGGAGTCCTTTCGCGTTAGCGGGACGGAGTCCTTTCGCGTTAGCGGGACGGAGTCCTTTCGCGTTAGCGGGACGGAGTCCTTTCGCGTTAGCGGGACGGAGTCCTTTGTCCTCCAGCCATGTGGACGCGAAGGGGACAAACTCACCTCCCCGCCGCTGAAAAAGGGCCAGAGGGGATCCCTGCAGTTCCCTTAGTTGCCGCAAGGGAGAGGCTACGCCCGCTGTGCGATCGTAGACCGCGTAGTAGCTGACGCCGGCGCGGGCATAGTCTTTGCGTTTGCGGCCCAGCTCTTCCCCTTTGCGCTTGGAGACAATCTCAATGACCACATCCGGCGGCTTACCCATCTCCCAGACCAGGTAGGTGCGATCTTCCTTGCGCTCAAAGCTGGCGGGGGGAGCCACCTCCAGGCTGAGCATCACATCGGGCATCAGGGGGGGCAGTTTGAGGGCAGAGAACAGGCCAATATTGGCTGTGGCCAAAAAGGGGATCAGCTCCCCCGTGTCTTCGGCCTTGGGCTGGAAGGAGGCGTAGAGAGCGCTGGTGAGCAGGCGCTGCAGCTTTTTGGAGAGAATGCTGTCCGCGGGCTCATCATCCTCGATGACCAGGTCGCTGTTCGCGCAGCGGGTGTAGCCTTTATCCGGTGGCAGAGGAAATGCCGCCTCCGGCATCGAGGGCTGGACTGGGCTGGAGAGTGCAGAAACCATGCTCACCGGGATCCGTTGCTGGTGTTGCTAACTACGGACTAGGGCTCAGCTAAGGCTGCTGAGCTGTTTGCCCAGCAGGCGTAGCCTTTTTCGAGGGTAACAAAAGTTTTCGGGAACATGATGGACATGCCACCGAAGCAGCGGATGCCGATCGCGTTAGCGGGACGGAGTCCAATCGCGTTAGCGGGACGGAGTCCTTGCTTGGCCTTTGGAGATAGGCGCAGCAGAGCCCAGCAGCCGGCGACGGGTGGAAGGCAAGGGGATGTTCACTCTGCGCTCTGGGAACCGGGCACAGCCACCAGCAGGGCTTCCAACACCCGCTGCACCCGACTCAGGCGCAGGCCGTGATCCGACAACACAGGGCTGTTGGGGATGATGGCGTGGCGAAACCCCAGTTTGCTGGCTTCTTTCAAGCGCTGCTCCAACTGGGCCACCGGGCGCACCTGCCCCCCCAGTCCCACCTCGCCAATCAGGACTGTAAAAGGATCCACTTGGCGATCCCGGAAGCTGGCGGCCACGGCCACTGCTACCCCCAAGTCGGCAGCTGGCTCGGCTACCTGAATGCCGCCGGCAGAGGCGATGTAAGCATCGTATTTGGAAAGCGGGATCCCCACCCGTTTTTCCAGCACAGCCAAGATCTGCAAAAAGCGGTTGATTTCAATGCCGGTGGAGGTGCGGCGGGGGGAGCTGTAGCTGGTGGGGCTGACTAGGGCCTGCACTTCCACCACCAAGGGGCGGGTGCCCTCGCAGGCAACGATGGTGGCTGTTCCGGGCATGGCCTGATCCCGGCTACTCAAAAAAAGCTGCGAGGGGTTCTCCACCTCCACCAAGCCAGAGGCGGTCATCTCAAAAACACCCATTTCCTGGGCTGCCCCAAAGCGGTTTTTGACGGCGCGCAATAGGCGGTGGCTTTGGAAGCGATCCCCCTCAAAGTACAAGACCGTGTCCACCAAATGCTCCAGCACCTTCGGCCCGGCCAGGGATCCGTCTTTGGTAACATGGCCTACAATCAGCAGAGCCACCCCCAGTTTTTTGGCCAGCCGCATTAACAGGCCGGTGCATTCCCGCACCTGGGAAACGGATCCCGGCGCCGAGGTGAGTTGCCCCCAGAAGATGGCTTGAATGCTGTCGATCACCGCCACCTGCGGTTGCAGAGCCTGGATCTCCGCCACGATGGCCTCCAGGTCGGTCTCGGCCAAGAGGTAGAGCTGCTCGCTTTCCACCCCCAGCCGCTCGGCGCGTAGCTTGATCTGCTGGGCTGATTCTTCCCCCGACACGTATAAGATGGGCCCGCTCTTGGCCAGGTGGGCAGCGCTCTGCAGCAGCAGGGTGCTCTTGCCAATGCCCGGATCCCCGCCAATCAACACCAGGGATCCCGGCACAATGCCACCTCCCAACACCCGGTCAAACTCGCCATAGCCGGAGGAGAGGCGAGGGTGGCGATCTGAGGAGACCTGGGAGAGGGGGAGGGCCGACCGGGGGATCCCATTGGCGCGGTTGGACCTAGGAGCGAGGGCTTGGGCCCGTGGGGACTTGGCCGCTGGGGCGACGACCACTTCCGTCAGGGTGTTCCAGGCGCCGCAATGGTCGCAGCGGCCCAAAAACTTGGCATAGCGCTCGCCGCACTGGCTGCACTCCCAGACGGTTTTGGCCTTGGCCATAGCCGGGGACTCCTAGGCCTGGGGAGCAGCGGCGACAGGGAGGGGCACCTCCGGCAAGACCAGGGATCCGCACTGGGCGTGGTGGCGCAGCAGATGGTCGCAGAGGACCAGGGCCACCATCGCCTCCACCATCGGCACTGCCCGCGGCAAGACACAGGGATCGTGGCGTCCCCGCGCCGCCAAAACCGTCTCTTGCCCATTGAGGGTGACGGTGTTTTGAGGCTGGCGAATGGTGGCAGTGGGCTTAAAGGCTACCCGCAGGACGATGTCTTCGCCGTTGCTGATGCCCCCCTGGATGCCGCCGGAGCGGTTGCTGCGGGTGCGCCAGCCGCCGGGGGTCATGTAAAACTCGTCGTTGTGCTGCTTGCCCGTCAGGTAGGTGCCGGCAAACCCCGAGCCAATCTCAAACCCCTTGCTGGCCGGCAGGGACATCACCGCCTTGGCCAAATCGGCCTCCAGCTTGTCGAACACCGGGGATCCCAGCCCGCGCGGCACCCGGCGGGCTACACACTCCACCACTCCCCCCAGCGAATCCCCTTCCCGCGCCGCCTCCTCAATTTTTTGGATCATGGCCGCCGCCGCTTGGGGATCGGGGCAGCGGACGATGTTGGCCTCCACCTGCTCTGCAGTTACCGAGCTGGGATCCACCTGGGCTTCCACGTCTTTTACCCGCTGCACATAGGCTAGGATCTCCACTCCCGCCGCCAGGCGCAGGATCTTCTTGGCAATGGCCCCGGCAGCCACCCGGCCAATGGTCTCTCGCGCTGAGGCCCGTCCTCCCCCCTGCCAGTTGCGGATGCCGTACTTGGCCTGGTAGGTGGCATCGGCATGGGAGGGGCGGAAGGTGGTGGCCATTTCGCTGTAATCCTGGGGGCGGGCATCCTGGTTGCGTACCAGGATGTGGATGGGGGTGCCAAGGGTGAGGCCCTGGAAGACTCCCGAAGTGATCTCGCAGCGATCGGCTTCCTGGCGCGGCGTGGTGATGGAGCTCTGGCCAGGGCGACGCCGATCCAGCTCCGCTTGAATGTCGGCCTCGGTCAACGGCAGGCGGGGCGGACAGCCATCTACCACCACCCCCACTGCCCCACCGTGGGACTCGCCGTAGGTAGTAACCGAAAACAGGACGCCGAAGGAGTTGCCGTTGGCCATGGGATCCCGAACTTTTGGGTTTGCAACTTTGTCTTGCAACTATTCTGCAACAGGGGGCTGCCCGGCGGCGCGGTGCCACTGACGGCAGCAGGCGATCCCCCGCAACACCAGGTGAGGATCCCAATGTAGTGGAGTGAGGAGTGAGGCTCTCTTCTCTCCGCTCTTTCCTCTCTGCTCTCTGCTCAAGGACTCCGTCCCGCTGTCGCTAACGGGGTTTTGCCGGTAACTTTGCAGGTGGGAGTAGAGCCACTCCCCATCCCCGCCGGTCAGCAGCAAAGGGCCTTGGGGAAAGCGGCGACGCCAGTCGGCAATAAACTCCCGCAACCCCGCCAGCAGAGTGTGGAGAATGCCGCTGCGGATGGCAGCCACGGTGTCGTTGGCCCAGCGAGGGGGCAAGGGATCCTGCGGATCCCACTGCACTTTGGGCAGCAGGGCTGTGTGATCAGCCAACGCTTGCGCCTGCAGCCCTAGGCCGGGCAAGATCGCCCCCCCCACCAGGGATCCTTCAGAGTCAGCTCCTGTGAGGGTCAGGGCAGTACCCGCGTCGATCACCAAACAAGGCCAGCCGTAGTGGATCCCGGCAGCCCACAAGGCCAAGGCCCGATCCAGCCCCAGCCCCGGGTAGGGATCCCGCAGCGGCACCTGCGACAGCTCCAACTGATGCACCCAGGGCGATGCTGGCGGCAGGGGGGCAGAGCCCACAGGAGCCAGCCACAGCTCTGTCTGCTGCGGCCAGGACAAGGGCTGGTGAGCAGGAAACCGCTCCACCTTCACCAGGGTCTCCTCCACAAACCAACCCCAGCGCACGTGAGTGTTGCCCAGCACGGCTGCCAGCCACTCACGACAACAGTGCGAAGCGTTGAGATCTGCCCCCTCCTCAAAACTCATGCAACAGCTCTGCCTCCACGCGAAACAGCTCCACCGGCTGGTCGGCAGGGATCCCGGCCAACCTCTTAGCGGTAGCAAGCTGCCATTCTGTCGTCAAAGCCTCTCCCGGCAGCAACACCGCTCCCCGGGTTCCAGAGCGGACAAATAGGCCCATGCGGGTGGGATCCACCTGCTCCACAGCGGCAAAAGGACTCCGTCCCGCCGACGCAATGGGCACCACCCGCCGCACAATGGCTACCTGAATGGAGGCCGACTCCAGCTCCCCGGGTTGCAGAGGTACGTAGCGCCAATCGCGGGTGACTGCCCCCACCGCCGCCCGGATGGTGGCCCTGACTAGGTCCTCGCCGCTGGGATCCAAGCTGCCCCAGCAGCCGCGGGGCCGACCCTCTGTACTCACCGTTACAAAAACCCCCGCAGAGCGCCGCCAGTGGGGCGGGATCTCCTCTGGAGGTGGCAGCACCTGGCCGGTGGCGAAGTAGTAGGCAATGGCCTGACGCGCCAGCGCCGGCAGGGTGTCAGGGAGAGGTTGTCGCCGGCTGGGAGAGGGGATCCCTTCTGAATCGGACTCCGTCCCGCCAGTGCGATCCCGTAAGCGGTGCGAGGCACCCATGGACTCCGGCGGAGGAACAGGGGCAGTTGTCTCAGAAGGCTGCGGCAGGGATCCCGTCCACAAGCCCAGCCCCGCAGCCAGGAGCAGGCCGATCGCGTTAGCGGGACGGAGTCCTTGAAGACCCAGCAATCGAACCGTGAAGTGAACTCGGCAGGTGAACACCCAAGAGAATCCCGTTGGTGGTCACAACAACCGTACTCTAAAAGCTACGTCCCCGCTGCTGCAAATACTTGAAAACGGTGTTTAGATCCTTGTCGCCGCGCCCAGAACAGTTGACCACCACCCGCTGCTGAGGGCCGATCGCGTTAGCGGGACGGAGTCCTTGCTGCGGGGCCAGGGTTTTCAGATAGGCCAGAGCGTGGGCTGTCTCCAGGGCGGGGATGATCCCTTCCAGGCGCGACAGCAGCAGCAGCGCTTCCACCGCTTCGTCGTCAGTAACCGCGTAGTACTCGGCCCGCCCGATTTCTTTTAGGTAGCTGTGCTCTGGCCCCACGCCAGGATAATCCAAGCCAGCGCTGATGGAGTGGGCCTCCTGCACCTGCCCTTCTTCATCCTGCAGTAGGTAGCTCATGGCTCCATGCAGGACTCCAATCCGACCGCGGTTGAGGGTGGCAGCGTGGCGGGGCGTGTGCAGCCCTTCTCCGGCGGCTTCGATGCCGATCAGCCGCACCTGGGGATCCCGGACAAACTCGTTGAACAGCCCCAGCGCGTTGGATCCACCCCCCACACAGGCCAGCAACACATCCGGCAGCCCTCCCCATTTTTCCTGGCACTGCTGCCGCGTCTCCTGGCCAATGACATCGTGAAAGGCCCGCACCAGCTTCGGGTAAGGGTGGGGCCCCGCCACCGTGCCGATGACGTAGTGGGTGGTCTCCACGTTGGTTACCCAGTCGCGGATGGCCTCGGAGAGGGCGTCTTTGAGGGTGCGCGTGCCCGATTCCACTCCCCGCACCTCAGCGCCCAAAAGGCGCATCCGCTGCACATTGGGGGCCTGCCGCTCCATATCCAGCGCCCCCATGTAGATGACGCATTCTAGGCCAAAGCGGGCGCACACGGTTGCCGTGGCCACCCCATGTTGGCCGGCGCCAGTCTCGGCAATGATCCGCCGCTTGCCCATGCGCACCGCCAGCAGCACTTGGCCAACGGCGTTGTTGATCTTGTGGGCGCCGGTGTGGTTGAGATCTTCCCGTTTGAGGTAGATCTGCGGGCCGCCGTAGTATTCGGTTAGCCGCTGGGCAAAGTAGAGGGGGCTGGGCCGCCCAACAAAATCCCGCAACAGGTTGTGAAACTCGGCGCGAAAGTCGGGATCCCGCCAGTGATGCTCAAAGGCTTCCTCCAGCTCCGTTAGGGCGCTCATCAGGGTTTCCGGCACAAACCGACCCCCAAACGGCCCAAACCGCCCCTGGGGATCCGGACGCACCTGCGGGTCAAGGGGATCCAAAACACGAGGGGGAGAAGCAAGAGGAGCTGAGGTCATGGCAAAATCCGTCCGGGCCTTGCAGCCTGCAACTAGAGAGAGGCTTTCCCATTCTACAGAAGGAAGGGGCGATGACCAGTCTCGCCTCTCTTCTTCTGCCGTGGGATCCCGAAAAGTTGTTTTGAACAAGGGTCTTCCCAGGATTTTTAAGATAAGGCCGTCCGATTTTGAGGCGGCCTTATGGACAAGCATCTGCAAGAGTTGCTCCAGCAAGAAGATCAAAAGCGCAGAGATGAAGAGGTGCGGCGCACCTATGCCCTTTCTCAAAAGTCCGAGGGGATGGTGATCCTTCTGTCTATTCTGCTTGCCTTCGGAGCCTACCTCTACACGCGGCGGTGGAAAGCTTTGATGGTTTTTCTGGGCTGGTGTTTCTTCCTTGGCGTGTTGTTTAGCGACGACGAGGGAGAGGTTTCCCTACCCGGACTGTTTCTGGCCTCCACCTGGGCAGCAGTAGACAACTGCGGCGCTATCCAGCGGGCAAGAGAAGAAATTGAACGGCTGCGCTCCGGCCAAAACCCTGATGTTGATCGGCAAACTTAAACTTGGTCGACAAAACAAAATAGTGGCCCAAAAATCGGTATTTTATTTCAAACTCTCGAAAAAGATGCTATACCTACTATTTCAAGTGGCACCCAGATACAAGCGGCGCAACCGACCCATTCTCAACGGCAGTGAAACTTGGATTCCTATTCCCTTTGTCTTTTGGGAAAGAGCTTGGACAAACCAAATTCTGTCCCCCTAGGAGAGGGGCTGGAGGTGAGAGAGCTTAGGATAGCTACAGATTAGAGCAATCAAAACCATGAAGTCTGCTGCTCGCCTAGCTTGTCTGCTTGCCGGACTGATCCTAGGAGCGGGGATCCCCGTCATTGCTCCCGCCCCCGCCCTTCCCGTTGCCCAAGCCGGTTTCCGGCCCTATCTCAATGCCCGTTTCGGCTACCGCATCGACTACCCGGCAGACTTTATCCCGCAAGGGGAATCCGACAATGGCGACGGCCAAGTGTTCCTCGGTCAAGACGGGGCTGAGCTGCGCGTTTGGGGTGGGTACAACATTTTTCAAGCAACGCCCGCCAGCGCCCTGCAGGAAGAACTTCGCCGCAGCCGGGAAAACCAGCGCCAGGTTACTTACCAAGCTGTTGGCCGGGATTTCTTTGTGGTCTCCGGCTACGAGCCCGTTCGTGTCAGCGGTGCGGAGCCCTTTGGCCAGCGGATTTTCTATCTCAAAACAGTTGTCCGCCCTTCGCTGCAAGCTGGCTTTGAGTTCGTGTACCCGGCCAGCCGGCGCGAGCGCTATGACCGAGATGTGGAAGCTATAGCCCGTTCCCTGCGCCTTGCCGATCCCTGAGCTAGACCCAAGTTGGGGCATGATCGTAGGGATCCCTGGCAAAACCCAATGGCCGAGAGACCGCTGGATAGTTGGCTGCAGGAACGCATGCGGGTTGTTGGCCTGTCTTCTTGGCGGGCTTTACAGGCCCAGGCCGGGATCAGCCGCCGCGCCCTTGATCAGGTGCGCCAGGGGAAGTGGGGATCCCTGCGCCTGGAGCAACTGCAAAAGTTGGCTGCCGCTCTGCAGTGGGATTTGGGATCCCTACTGCGCCTCAACGGGAATGACAAAATGGGAGCCACCGATTCATCAGAAGTCCTCTTCTCTCTGCTGCAGCCGTTGCTGACCAGCTACCCCACCGTCCGCCAGATTGCCCAGCGCAAGCCCGATTGGCCGGCCCAAAACGTGATTGCCTTGTTTCGATCCCTGGATGCTCTGCTGCAGCACTGGGGGTATGAGTCCATTGGCAGCCCCCTTGAATCCGTCCCCTTCGATCCGCAACTGCATCAACCGGATCAGCTGGATATTCAAAAGGGGGATCCCGTTTACATTCGCTTTGTCGGCTACCGCCGCGGTGACCACATCCTCTGCCCAGCCAAAGTCAGCCGTTCCCTGCCTGGAGGATTGAGCTGATGGCACCTGCCCCCAAAGCGACCCTAGCCATTGATTTTGGCACCAGCAACACGGTGGTGGCAGTTTGGGATCCCGCCCAAGCAGTGCCCCGTCTCCTCACTCTTCCCGGCCTCTCTCGCCCAGACCACTCGGCTATTCCCAGCTTGGTCTACGTGAAGGGAAAAGGCCAGCTCCTGGTGGGGGAAACCGTGCGCGCCGGTCGGTGGGGGGCAGTGGATCCGCAACGGCTGTTTCAGGGGTTTAAGCGGGACTTGGTGGCGGAGTTTGTCCCTCCGCCGCGAGTTCTAGATGGAGAGCGCTACGACGCCGAGAGGGTGGCCCAAGCTTTTTTGCAGACGGTCATGGAAGCGGTTCAGAAAGAGGGCCTGCAGCCAGACCGGGTGGTGTTCACAGCCCCCGTGGGATCCTTCGAGCGCTACTTGAATTGGCTGCGGGGAGTGGCCAGTGCCTGTGGCTGGGATCCCGTTCAAATTGTCGATGAAGCCACGGCAGCAGCCCTGGGCTATGCGGTTGGCCAGCCGGGATCCCTAGTGCTGGTGGTGGATTTCGGCGGCGGTACCTTGGATCTCAGCTTGGTGCGCACCCTCGCTCCCCAAGCGGGTAGCCCTGTCCTCAAAGCGGAGGTGATCGCCAAGGCCGATGCCTATGTGGGCGGGGTGGACATCGACATTTGGATTGCCGACTACCTACTGCAGCAACTGGGGCTAAGCCGACAGCAAATTGGAGCTCTGGGCTGGCTCAACCTCCTGGAGCAGGCGGAACAGCTCAAGATCGCCCTTTCCACTCAGATGGAAGCGGTGGGCAGTTGGTTTGACGACGAAGCCCTCACTGCCCATGAGTTGAAGTTAAGCCGGCAGGAGCTGGAAGAGATCCTGGAAGCTCGTCAGCTTTTGGATCAAATCCGCCAGTGCCTAGACGACGTTCTCCTCACCGCCCAGGCGAGGGGATTGGGCAAGAACCAAATTGAGCAGGTGCTCTTGGTAGGAGGCAGCTCCCAACTGCCAGCAGTTCAAGAGCTGCTGCGCTCCTACTTCGGCAAAAAGAAAGTGCGCTGCGAACGCCCCTTCGATGCTGTGGCCCTGGGCGCCCTGCAGGTGGGCCGCCAGGTGAAGCTGGAGGATCGCCTGCACCACAGCTATGCCCTCCGCCTCTGGGATCCCTTGCAGAAAAGCTACATCTACTACCCTCTCTTCGAGCAGGGCAGCCCCTATCCCTGCCGACGGGCTGAGCCCTTGATCCTGCAAGTGGCCAACGACGGACAAACGGAGATTCGCCTAGAGGTGGGAGAAGTGGCCCAGGTAGTCCAATCGGAGGTGGTTTACGACGAGCTGGGGCGCATGAGCAGCCGTCAACTCACCCGGCAAACCGACTTCCGGTTCCTGGCTCCTCTCGGATCCCCAACCGTTCGCGCTACTTCGACGGAGTCATCACCAATTTGTCTGGCCCGTTTGCAGCCCCCTGGCCGCGTGGGAGAGGATCGCCTTCGCGTCGAATTTGCCATTGATAGCTCGCGGCGCTTGTTGGTCACCATCACCGACCTGCAAACTCAGGCGCTCTTGGCAGAGGCCCAGCCTGTAGCCACCTTGAGTTAAGAGACGAAAGTAGAGAGAAGAGAGCGTCTTCACTGCAACGGAAGACAAAGAAAGCAATGTAAAGGGCACGACATGGCCACGATTCCCAACTCTCATCTCCCCCTGTGAGAGAGGGGTCGGGGGCTTGAGGAGAGTAGAGAGCGGTTGCGCCGACGGCGTGGGGTCTCAGGGGAAGGATCTCAATCATTGATATTGTTGATATTGATTATTGATTAAGAATGGCTGCATATCCAGTGATCTCTGTAGCGACTTGATGAATAATCTGAGCGATGGGATATGAATCTGATTTGCGTTTAACCACACTTCTTCTCTTGAGCTACCTTGGGAACAAATCTTGCTCTTGTCACCACCGCCCCATTTTGCCCGTCCTCCCCTCGACTTTATTCCGCCCGCCTATAGCGCCTGGGTGCTACGGCTCGTCCACGGGATCCTGCCCCTGCTCTTGCGGGTGAGGGTGCGGCGCTGGCTTCCTTCCGGCATTGCCAAAATCGAGGCCACAGGGGCGGAGATCTTGGCGCGGCTCTACCACCAGTTCCAGGAGGGTCAAATTCGCCTAGTCCTGGCTTTCCGACATGTGGAGGTAGATGACCCGCTGGTGGGCCTGTACGTTCTATCTCGCCTGGTGCCCGAAGCCGCCCGTCGACAAGGGATCCGCCTTCGAGAACCCCTTCACGCCCATTTTCTCTACGACCGGGGCATGCCCCTCTGGGGAGGGGAATGGCTGGGGTGGCTGTTGTCTCGCCTGGGCGGGATCCCTATACGCCGCGGTCGGAGGGTGGATCGGGTGGCGCTAAAGGCGGCCCGGCAACTGCTCCTGGATGGGCAATTTCCCTTTGCAATCGCCCCAGAAGGAGCCACCAACGGCCACAGCGAACGGATCAATCCCCTGGAACCGGGAATGGCTCAGCTGTGCTTTTGGTGCGCCGAGGACCTGGCCAAAGCTGGTCGCTCAGAGACCGTCATTTTGCTGCCCATTGGCATTCGGTACTACTACACGGATCCCTCCTGGACGAAGCTGGAGCGCCTGCTGGCGCGCCTTGAGCACCTGAGTGGGTTGACGCCTCCGAAGCCAGAGCCAAGATCCTCCAGGAGCCCCAACCTTCGCTACACCCAGCGGATCTGCCGCCTAGCCCAGCATCTCCTGGGACAACTGGAAGCTTTCTACGACCTACCTGATACATTTACGCTGAACACTGCTGAACATCACTGTTCAACTATGCAGCGATAGCATTCTGTTTGTTTCCATTCGCGTTAGCGGGACGGAGTCCAAACAGAATGGCGGTATCCCGCAAAGCTTTGAGTAGAATACCCAAAGCGCAGTTTCCGTGTCGTCTTACTACCAATTTTCTGCTTTGCTTTGGCTACCATGTTGGCAGACTCGAAAGTAAACAGAAAGATCAACTGGTAGTAATCCGTACTGAACATATTATTAGTTGAGCTTATTATTGACTAGAGTCATGCTTCCTTCATCTCTGGGAGAGATGAAGAAGAACAACGGATAGAGCAGAGGCTAGCCCCTGGCCACTTTAACGCTCGCCTGGAGCGGCTGCTCCACAGAGCCCTGGAAACCGCAGAGACCTACTTTGGCCTATCTCCCCAGGGGGATTGGAACAGCCGCTGCCGCCGCATTGAAGAAGTCGCCTGGATCCAGATTTACCGAGAAGAATTGCGGCATCCTGGATCCCTGTCTCCCCTGCAGCGGGGGTTGCTCGACTGGAAAGCCCACCAGGCAACGCTCTACCTGCAGCACATGCGCTTGGTGGAAAGCTGTGTAGCCGTCCAGGAAGAGTATTTGCTGAGCAAACCCTCTTTTGAGCAGCTGGCAGAAACTGCCCTCATTCTATTTGATGTGCTGGCCCGCCTTCGAGGGGAATCCTACCCAGCCCGCCCTCGCCTAGGCTGGCGGGGGGTTCACGTGACCGTCGGGGATCCCATCTCCGTTAGCGAGCGGTTAGAGCGGTATTGCCGAGGCCGCCAGGAAGCCAAACAGGCGGTGACCGAGCTAACTCAGGATGTTTTTTCTTTCCAATTTCTTTACTTTTTCTTCCAATTTCTAGGGATCCCCCAAAGGGGGAACCAGCTTAGGTGAGAAGCCTGGCACTACCGCCGAGAGACTGCCGAGAGATAAACCACCTTCCCGTCATGGAACAGAGCTGAGCCTTGGTCGCCCCGCTGGGACTCTGCTCGGTACTCCCAGCAGCAATAGGAACTCACTGTGGTTTTCCACAACCAGGTGAGGTACTGCTCCGGCCTCGCTCACCTCGGTGATGGTTGCTTCCTTGGTTTGCAGATCTGGAAGGCGATAGGCAACTTCCTGCTCCCCCTAAGAAAAGAGAGGGAAAACCTGGAAACTGCCCTCTTGAATGGGATCCCCAATACGCAGGGTTGGAAAGTTAAGGCTGGCCATCGACTCCTCCTTCTCGTTGAAGTTGCAAGGGTGTTGCGGAAGCTGCCCTTCCCCTTGTTGGCTTGGGATCAGCTCGCCGGATCCTGCTCCAATCTAAACTCCTTTGGAAATGCTCCCTTCCTAAAAAAAAGAGGTGAGGGGACAGCCTTCGCCTTTCGGGACTCTGGTAGCGCGGATGGAAATCATCCTGACCAAAAGAGAGGGATCCCTAAAAAAGGGATCCCTGCCTCAATATCTGGGGTTGATCTCTAGCCTGAAATAATTGAAATTAATCAGCACTAGTGAGTATCAAAGCACTCCGGGACTAGTCCCGCTCAATGTACAAAAAAAGCACTGCCATGCCCACTGCAGGAAGCAGCCAACCAACAATGGGGATAAAAATCCAAGGAAGATAAGCAGCAGCGTAAGAACCGGTCATGATTTTGCTCCTCTCAAGTGATGTGACAAACTTGACAACTAATTCACCAACCCTCGAAAGATGGCGTCGATCCCGGCAAAGTTCTCCAGCAGGAAATAGGCAGCAAACACTCCACCCATACCTCCCAAGAAAAATCCTGCCGTCAGATCCCCCCAACCCCGAGCTGTAGCCAGAGGAGCGGCCCCCGGTGTTTCCGGCTTGTTTCCGAAGGTAACGCTGCCATAGGCCGACATGCAGGCGGTTCCCAGCAGCACAATCGCCATCGCCGTAACCAGCCCGCCTAAGTTAGCTGCCTCAGGGTAATCCCGCAGCGGCCCCAGCACAATTTCTGGCCCTACCAAGAAATAGCCATGGGCCAGCCCAATTTCCAGCCCCCGCAACAGCGGCGATAAGCCAGGACGGTTGATGGGGAGATTGTTGATAAACAGACGGGTGACAGGAGAATCGCTGATGGGCGTCGAAAGATGCCCCTCGCAGGGATCGTCGTTAAAGGTGCGAATGTAATCCATGTCCGAATGTCCTGCCTGGAATTTTGCGATTCATTCTACGGGGCCTAAGTTACCCTCTCGGCAACCACCACCCGGATCGTTAAAAAAGTTCATGCTCGCTTAACACAGAGATAGCTCTTGTGACATCCTCTCAACACTCACCCTAACAACCAGTTGGCTGTCTTGTAGTGGAAATCCTTGCGCTGATTGGCTACTTTGAGATGGGCCTTCGCCACTCGCCTTAAGGCTTTCTTACGGCGGTTTGACCCTTGCTTCTTGCGGGATAATGACCGCTGTAATCTCTGTAACCGCTTTTGTGCTTGGCGATAATACTGGGGAACTGGAACAGACTCCCCTGCATTGGTCACCAAAAAGGATTTCAACGTGATGGGTAGCCCCGGAAAAAGTGGTAGATACAACAGCATCGAAAGGCCTAACTGAATTCAGCTAGGCCATAAAAACCATGCGGCTTTGTACCCCTACCTATTGCGGGCTACTACCAGACCGAAAACCTCAAACCTACAGACTAGAGCCTAGGCCCGCATAGGAGCCATAGAAAAAGAGCCCAACTACCGTGATCACACCCAAACCGGCAACCACAGCCACTATCCACAAAGGGATCCTTGCTTGACTGGTCATAGCAACTGGTCTCCAAAAGAACTAAAGACGGAACTAGCAGCAATTACATTTTCGGTAATAAGGGAACAAAAGCTGGCCAAAAGCCAACTGTATCCCTTGCCAGCCCCTTTCAACTCTAAGAAGAGCAGAGTGGGATCCTGGCCTCAGTTGAGAAAATAGCTGGAGAACAACAGCCCAACCACAAACACCAGCAGCAAACCCAAGTAAAGGGAAGTGCGGTTTAGCTCGACAGGTTGGGAGTTGGGATTCCTTTCGGGTTGATCAGCCATTGGGTTCACCGTTGAATAAACTGCATTGCAGCAATGGCTCCCAAGAAGAAAACAGTTGGGATCGCCAAGGTATGTACCGCCAGCCAACGGACGGTAAAAACAGGGTAAAAAACGGGTTCATCAGATTTAGTGGCCATAGATATCACCCTACGCAAAAAGCTCAATCAACTTACAAATTGCAACAACGAATAGTCCACTTACCCACGGGCACTCCTAGCGAGTCAGCCTCTCCAGCTCCTCCAGAGCATTGAAGCGATCGCTAACGATCGGCAACTCCTGGCGCTCTGCCGTGAAATACTCATTGGGGCGCGGGGTGCCAAAAATATCATAGGCCAGGCCAGTGCTCACAAAAAGCCAGCCTGCCAAAAACAAAGCGGGAATGGTCAGGGCGTGAATAACCCAGTAGCGGACACTGGTAATGATATCGACAAAAGGTCGCTCTCCGGTGCTGCCAGCCATGAAACTCCTCCCTAGGGTAGGGGCAAAAGTGCTTTCTGAACTTTCTGAGTCTATAACACAATGATAAGGATTTGGATGCACAACTACAAGTTGCAAGACATTCGCTTAGCCCCTTTGCTGCCAAGCCGGATCTCAATCTTGTCTTGGATAAGTAAAATCTCCTATGGGGTTCCTGTGACCAACCTCCTCACCCGAGTTTTCAGAATCTCACTGCCAAAGGGCGCAATCCCAACGGGTATCGAGGGCTTGAGGATGGGGCGGAAGTTTGAGATAAGCTGGCCCTGAGGGGATGTTGTTGGAACAGGAGTGACAGCTATGCGGTGCTCGTGGCCCCTAGCTCTGAGCTTGTGTTGGACGCTGGGCTGGTCGGGTGTCAGCTTGCCGGCTTGGTCCCAAGGGGTGGAGCAGCAAGCCTCGCTGGCCTGGACCGACCCCTACGTGGCGGCTCTGGAACGTCAGACAGATGTGGTGATCACCCAAGAACCCCTGTCAGCCACCCTGACCCGTCTGGAATTGGCCCAGTGGCTGACGGAGTTTTTCGGCTACATCCCCAATCCCAACCAGGTGCAGGAGATTCGCGACCTGGAGCCCAACACCCCCGACTATTGGACTGCCCAAGCCGTGCTGCAGGCGGGGGCCATGCGCCTATACGAGGGCAACGAGTTTCGCCCGCAAGGGGATATCACCCACCTGGAAGCCCTGGCCATTTTGGTGCGGGCTCTGCAATTGCCTGCTCCCACCCAGGCCGATATTGAGCGCTGGATGGCTCTGTACACCGATGCGGCTGATGTGCCGGAGGTAGGGCGGGCTTTTGTGGCCATGGCAGGCGAAGCGGGGCTGCTGGTGAATGTGCCGGATCCGGCCCGTCTTCAGCCCAATCGGGTGCTGAGGCGAGCAGAAGGGGCAGTGTTGTTGCATCAGGCCCTGGTATATCGCGGTCAGCTTCCGCCCTTGCCACCCCCTGTGGCCCAGTTGCGTCCCTCCCCAGCCCGGGTGGCCGAGACTGTCCAACCCGAAATCTTCCAAACGCGGATCACTCCCGAGGGAGGAAGTGTTCCTGCAGGGGGAACCTTGACCATTGAAGCGCAGGCCACTCCCAACGGCAGGGCTACGGTTGATATCGGCGGCGTGGTTCAGGGTCTGCCGATGCAGGAGGTGCAGCCCGGCTACTACCGCGCAGTTTATAGCCTTGGTCCTCAGGATGCCGTCTTTGGCCCCGACATCAGTATTCAGTTGACCCTCAATGGCGTCAGTACCCGCGTTCAACGGCGGCTACCTCAACTGGCCTTGGGCAATGTCGCTCCCCCGCCGGTCGAGTCGGTGTTTCCGCCCCCGGCTCCTCTGCCGCAGCCGTCCCCTGCCCCTTTGACTGCAGCCGGCAATCGCTATCCGCGCATTGAGGCCATTCGCTTGGATCCCCAGCGCGACTTGGTGGAAGGGGACATTCTCACCATTGCCATTTGGGGGGAATCTGGAGGGATCGCCCAGTTTGATCTGGGGAATCTGGCCCTGAACCAGCCGATGCGGGAGGTACGACCCAACCACTACGAAGGCACCTACGTGGTAGCCCCCACCCACCAGGCCAACAATCCCACCTTGAGGATTGTGCTCACCAAGGACGGCCTCAGCCAGGAACATCGGGAGATTTTTCCTTTTTCCATCGATGGCTCCAGAGGAACCCGCTCCACCATTCAGCCGGTTTCCGCACCCGTCGCCACGGGACTGCCCCAGATTTTCAGTGTCACCACCAACAGCACCAATCTGCGCATGGGAGAAATTCTCAAAGTCACCATGCGAGGGGATCCGGGGGGGCGGGCTGCTTTTCGGATTGTTGGGGTAACGCCGGAAGTCGAAATGCGGGAGGTGGCGCCGGGCCTATACGAAACCCAGCAGCAGTTGCCCTTCAACATGCAGCCGGTCAACAACGGCATCATCGAGGTGATTTTGCAAAGAGGGGGCCAAAAGACCACCCAAACCAGCCCCTCGCCCATTACCATCGCCCCTTAGCTAGGATCCCCGAGAAGGCTAAACTGCTGCCTCAAAGGGATCGGCGCTGCGCTGGATCTGGGTAGAGAGCTTGGGGATTACCTGCAGGTTGAACTGTTGCTCGAAGACTTTTTTCTTCTCGTTTAAGCTCCACAACTCTAGGGCACAGTCGTCCTTGGGATGCCTGGGATCCAAAATCAACTCCATGCGGCGGGGGCCTTCTCCCAGGAGCTGAAAACGGCAGTGCAGGGCTTGAATGGCCTGCAGGCGGCGGCGATCCAAAGCACAGGCTATGCGCAGCAGGGGGCTCAGTTCCAGCACCACTTGGCGATCCCGCTCGTCGCTGAGGCGCTGGAAGTTCTCGTGCTTCTTCTTGGGGGGCGACTTGCGGTGGTAGCGGGCCAAGTTGGCGATCACCTCCACCTCTTCTTCGTTGAAGCCCAAGAGTTCTCCATGGCGGATCAGGTAGTAGGAGTGCTTGTGGTGGGCGGCATGGCTGATGAAGTGGCCGCAGTTGTGCAGCATGGCCGCCGCCCAGAGAAGAGCCCGCTCCCGGGATCCCCAGCCATGCAGGATGCCGCGGGTTTGATCGAAAAGGCTGAGGGCAAACTCGGCCACCCGCTCGGCATAGGGGATCTCCACCTGGTATTTTTCCGCCAGCTTGAGCACACTGCGCCGCCGCACCGAGCTGTGGTAGCGCAGCCGATCCTCAATCAGCCCTTGGCCGATCATCCAATCCACGATCAGCCCTTCCCGCAGAGCCCGTTCGCAAAACTGGATCCGCTCCACCCCCAGCAGGGTCATCACTTCTTCCAAGATGACCGCCCCGGCTAGGATGATCTCCCCCCGCCTTTCCCCCAGGCCGGGCAGCTTTTGCCGTTCGGCCACCGTGAGGGAGCGCAGCTCTTTGATGTAGCCGCGCAGGGCTTCCAGGCTGAACTCATACCCCTGCAGGCGATGGGGGAGAGCGCCCAACCGACGGCGGGCATCCAACTGGGCCAGGCACTCGACGGTGCCAGAGGTGCCCACCAAAGGCAGGGATCCCTGTTGTTGTGAAGAGGCAAGGATCCGCTTCATCTGCTCGATGGGGGATTCCAGCATGCCGCGGATGTGCTGGCGCAGGGCTTGCAGTTCGGCAGAAGTGGGCGGGTCGTGGTGCAAAAAAGCCTGGGTCAGACGCACTGCCCCTACCTTGACGCTGCGCAGAAACTCCGGCTCTTGGCCATTGCCCAAAATCAGCTCGGTGGAGCCGCCACCAATATCCACCACCGCGTGCAGCCGGTTGTGGAACTCCATCGCCGAGAGCACCCCCAGGTAGATGCGGCGGGCCTCTTCCTGCCCCGAGATCAACTCCACCCGCAGGCCCAGCTCCCGTTCAATCCGCTTCAAAAACTCCAGCCCATTGGGGGCCTCGCGCACAGCACTGGTAGCCACGGCAACAATATCCTGCACCTGAAAGCTCTCAGCAATGCGGCAAAACCGCTCCAGAGCCGTCCGGGCCCGTTCCATAGCTGCAGGCGTGAGGGCGCCCGTCTGGCTGCAAAACTCCCCCAGCCGGACGGTGGCTTTTTCGCGGGAGATGATGGTGAAGCTAGGGATACGGGGATTGATGCGCACCACCACCATGTGGAGAGAGTTGCTGCCCACATCGATGGCCGCCAGAACGGGGGCCGCCCAAGATTCAGAACGAGAAGCCGGGCTGGTTTCGGAAACTGGGGAAGCAGAGGTGACAGAGCGTTCCGTGAAGTTGGTGGGCGAAGAGATCATGGCTCGGGTAAGGGGGTCAACCCCTTTAGGATACTGTGTACTTTCCCCCCTTGTTCCGGGCCGAGTCGTGAGGTGAGGTTCGCGGTTGACTCGGCAAACAGGGGAATTGATTAGCTGGGGATCCCTGCCGCTCTCGCCCCAGCCTAAGATAGGGACACAGTATTTGATTTGTTTGTTTCAAAGTAGGTTCCGATGTCTCAGCCAGCCGAATCACCTCAGAAGGCCAACAGCACCCTCAAACTGCTGCGCACTCACGAGTCTCCCAAACTGGAGCGCATCCGCCACACCACTTCCCATGTCCTGGCTATGGCGGTGCAAAAGCTGTTTCCCAAGGCCCAGGTGACCATCGGCCCCACAACCGACTACGGCTTCTACTACGATTTTGACCATCCCGAGCCCTTCACGCCGGAAGATCTGGATCGCATCAAAAAAGAGATGCAGGCAATCATCAAAAAGGGCCTGCCGGTGATCCGCGAGGAGGTGAGCCGTGAAGAGGCCAGGCGCCGCATCGAAGCCCTCGGAGAACCCTACAAGCTGGAGATCTTAGACAGCATTCCCGAAGGGGAGGTCATCAGCATTTACCACTTGGGGAATGAATGGTGGGATCTCTGTGCCGGTCCCCACGTGGAAAACACGAAGGAGATCAACCCCAAAGCTTTTGACCTGCTCAGCGTGGCCGGCGCCTATTGGCGGGGGGACGAGACCAAGCCGCAGCTCCAGCGCATCTACGGCACCGCCTGGGAGACGCCGGAGGAGCTCAAGGAATACAAGCGGCGGCTGGAAGAGGCCAAGCGGCGGGATCACCGTAAGCTGGGCAAGGAGCTGGGCCTATTTATATTTGCCGATGAAGTGGGGCCGGGCCTGCCCCTTTGGACCCCCAAAGGAACTACTCTGCGCTGGGTGCTAGAGGATTTTCTCAAGCAGGAGCAGCTCAAGCGGGGCTATCTGCCGGTGGTTACCCCTCATATTGCCCGTGTGGACTTGTTCAAGATCTCCGGCCACTGGCAAAAGTACCGGGAAGATATGTTCCCCATGATGGCGGAGAATGAGCAGGATCGCGCAGCCGAACAGGGCTTTGTCATGAAGCCGATGAACTGTCCTTTTCACATCCAAATCTACAAATCCGAGCTGCGATCCTACCGCGATTTGCCCCTACGATATGCCGAATTCGGCACCGTCTATCGCTATGAGCAATCGGGGGAATTGGGAGGTCTGACACGAGTGCGTGGCTTTACGGTGGACGATGCCCACCTGTTTGTCCGGCCCGATCAGCTGGAGGAGGAGTTTCTTAAGGTTGTCGATCTCATTTTGGTGGTCTTCGACAAGCTTAAACTCAGAGATTTTCGCGCCCGCCTCAGCTTCCGCGATCCCAAGTCGGACAAATATCTGGGATCCCCTGAGGACTGGGACAGGGCCGAGAATGCCATCCGTCGCGCTGTAGAGAAGCTCTCGATGCCCCATTTTGAAGGGATCGGCGAAGCAGCCTTCTATGGGCCAAAGCTGGATTTTATTTTCCGCGACGCCCTGGATCGGGAGTGGCAACTGGGCACGGTGCAGGTGGATTACCAAAACCCACAGCGCTTTGATCTGCAATACGTAGCTGAGGACGGATCCCGGCAACGCCCGGTGATGATCCACCGCGCTCCCTTTGGCTCGCTGGAGCGGCTGATTGGGATCCTCATCGAAGAATACGCTGGGGATTTTCCCTTCTGGCTGGCCCCGGAACAGGTGCGCATTTTGCCCGTTTCCGATCAGTATCTGGGCTACGCCACCCAGGTGCGGGATCAGCTGCGAGAGCAGGGGATCCGCGTCCACATCGATGCCGACAGCGATCGTTTGCCGAAGAAAATCCGCAATGCCGAGAAGGCCCGGATCCCCTTCATGCTGATCGTGGGGGAACAGGAACAGGCGGCAGGAACGGTGAGCGTGCGCCAGCGCCATGGACAGGAGCTGGGATCCCTGACGGTGGCAGACTTCCTGGATCAGGTGCAGGCGCTCAACTAGCCGGTTGCGGCAATGGAGGGCAGTGGAGTTTTCAGAACTTGAGGATCCCAGATGCCGGGGAGCTCAAGAAAGGGCCTGAATGTCCCTTTCTAAAGAAAAGCCAGCCGACGGCCGTGTTGACGGCCCGCCGCTATTCTGGCGGCAATGCCCAGAAGATCGTTGTGGGGCGGGAGCTTTCCTGTGGATCCAAGGTGCTGGTGGCTGCCCAACCGACGCGGGGGGTGGATGTGGGGGCCATCGAGGCCATTCATCGGCGCATCCTGCAGGCGCGGGATCAGGGCATGGGGGTGCTGCTGGTATCGGCGGATTTGAATGAGGTGATCAGCTTGTCGGATCGCATTTTGGTGATCCATGAGGGCCACCTGGTGGGAGAACTCACGCCTGAAGAGGCCACCGAAGAGCAGCTAGGGCTGCTGATGGGCGGGATCCAGCATTAGACGAGGCTGGGGGCAGCTTGAGAAGATCCTGCCGCCCGTTCTTGGGCTAGGGCTGCTCGCCGTTGCTCCAACTCTTGAGGAGAGATGCGCCCATAGGTCACGCTCATCTCGGCCAGCCGCTGGATCATGTCCTGCCGCAGCATCTCTTCGCGGTAGCGCCAGGCCCAGTTGTTCTCGGTGGTGCCGGGGAAGTTCATGCGCGCCTCTGCCCCCAGCCCCATCACATCCTGCAGGGGAATGATGGCCAGGTCGGCTACGGAAGAAAGGGCCAAGCGGATCAGATCCCAATGGATGCCCCCGGATCCCTGGCAGCCCAAATAGCGCAGCAGGTTTTGTTTTTCCCACTCCGAGCGATCCGGGTCATGAAACCAACCCACCACCGTGTTGTTGTCGTGGGTGCCGGTGTAAACGACAAAGTTGCGCTCATAGGCATGGGGCAAATAGGGGTTATCGGGCCCAGAGCCGAAGGCAAAGAGCAACACCTTCATGCCGGGCAAGCCAAATTGATCCCGCAGTTGCAACACCTCCGGCGTAATGTCTCCCAGATCTTCGGCAATCACCGGGATTTCCCCCAACTTGTCGGCCAGGGTCTGAAAGAAATCTGCCCCCGGCCCTTTTTGCCACTCCCCTTCCACAGCCGTTTCTGCATCGCCTGGAATGGCCCAGTAGCTCTCGAAGCCGCGAAAGTGGTCGATGCGCACACAGTCCACCTGCTTGAGGATGGCCTGGATGCGCCGGATCCACCAGTCGTAGCCGCGAGCCTTGAGCACCTCCCAGTTGTAGAGGGGGTTACCCCAGCGTTGCCCAGTAGGGCTGAAATAGTCGGGCGGCACACCGGCTACCTGCAAGGGCTGTCCCCGTTCATCCAGGTGAAACAGCTCCCGGTTGGCCCACACGTCGGCACTGTTGGGGGCAACGTAGATGGGCACATCCCCAATGAGCCGCACTTGATGCCGATGAGCATACTCCCTCAAGGATCCCCACTGCTGGGCAAACAGATACTGCCAAAACATCTGCTCGGTAATGGCATCGGCATAGCGATCGCGAGCCTCTTGCAGGGCCGGCGGATCCCGTCGCACCAAGGCCGGATCCCATTGGTTCCACTCTTGCTCGCCGTACACATCCTTGAGGGCCATGAACAGGGCATAGTCCGGCAGCCAGTCGGCCTCGGCAGCGCAATAGGCTTGGAAAGCTTCCCAATCGGGGCCGGAAGCTTTTTCTTTGAAGGTAGCCCAGGCGCGGTGCAACAGGCCCAGCTTGAAGGGGATCACGGTTTCGTAGTCCACCCGCTCGGCGGATCCGGCTTGGATCGTTGGCCATTGGGGCAGGTCCTGCCAACTGTCGGGCTCTAGCCAGCCGGCTTTTACCAACAGCTCCGGGCTGATGAGCAGCGGGTTGCCGGCTATGGAGGAAAAGCTCATGTAGGGGGAGTTGCCCCAGCCGGTAGGTCCCAGAGGCAGCACCTGCCAGAGGCGCTGGCCGCTCTCCACCAGAAAATCCACAAACCGGTAAGCAGCCGGCCCCAGGTCGCCGATGCCAAATGGCCCCGGTAGCGAGGTGGGGTGCAAGAGGATCCCGCTGAGTCTGCCCATGCGCATGGCCAAGCCCTTTTGCTGAAGGTGGCTTCACCGCCTATGCTGTCACTTCCAGAGCCACGATGAACAGCTCCAGACAAGACAAAATCGGCACAAAGCCAAAAGACCCCCTTTTCCGCCCTGGCCAGGGATCCGGAACTGGGATCCTGTCAGGCCATCTCAGGCGCAGGGCAGGCTTGGGCATACCAGTCATAGAGGCCATCCCCGGTGGTGAGCCAAGTATGAGGGCGAGATTGGATGTGCTGCAAGGCTTTTTTTAGGGATCCCATCCGCAGAGGCTGCCCGACAATAAAGGGGTGCAGGCCGATGGCCATGATGCGGGGGGAGCGTTCCCCATCCTGCCAGAGTTGATCAAACTGGTCGATGAGGGCCTGGGCAAAGGCTTCTGCCGACAGGCGGGCGCTGAGACAGAGGCTGATGTCGTTGGCCTCCAGGGTGTAAGGGATCCCCAAGAGGGGGCCGGCGGCAGTTGGGAACCAGTAGGGTTGGTCGTCGTTTACCCAGTCGGTGGTGTAGCGGATCCCGGCAGCCTTGAGCAGGTCAAAAGTATTCTCGCTAACGGAAAACCCCGGTGTCAGCCAGCCCCAGGGACGGGATCCTGACACCTTCTCCAAAAGGGACAAGCTGCGCTCGATCAGCTCTTGTTCGGCTTCGCGGGCCAGGCCGCTGTGGCCGGTGGAGTTGTTCCAGCCGTGGGCCAGCACCGACCAGCCGTATTGGAGGATCCCTTCGATGATGGGGGGGTAAAGCTCCACCATTTCTGCATTCAAGGCGGCAGTCACCGGGATCCCCAGCTCCGCGAACAGTTCAAACAAGCGCCAAATGCCCACCCGATTGCCATAGTCCCGCCAGCCATAGTTGGCGATCTCAGGGGAGCTGGTGAGGTGGGGTTGAATGGCCGTGCCCAGCTTGCCAAAAGTGAAGTGCTCGATGTTCATCACCACGTACACAGCCACCCGCGCCCGATGCGGTAGGCTCGGCAGATTTCGGCTGGGTAGAGCTGAGTAGGCAGGTGGCAGCATGATTCCCTCTCCAAGTCATTCCAGGACAGTTAGCCCTTCGTTGGCGTCAGCAGCGTGGAGCACTTTCTTCCAACTTTCTTTCAGAGGCTGAGGCTTGACGACAAGCCCGCACTTCTTCAAGGGTGAACAGGCGACGCAAGGGGATCCCTGCTTCGCGGCAGCGATCTTCTGCCCCTTCCAGCCGATCCACCAAAGCGAGGATCCCTTCCGCCCGATAGCCGGCTGCCCGCACCCGCTCTACAGCTTTGAGGGCCGAGCCGCCGGTGGTGACGACATCTTCCAAGATCCAAACCCGGCTGCCCGCCGGCAACTCCGGCCCCTCGATCCAGGCTTGCGTGCCGTGCCCCTTGGGCTCTTTGCGCACGATTAGGGCGGCTAGGTTGGCAGGCTCAGCCCTCAGGGAGGCCAAACTCACCGCCGTCACCAAGGGATCCGCTCCCAGCGTCATCCCAGCCACTGCTTCGGTTTCGGGAGGCAACAGCCGGTGTAGCAGGGATCCCACCCAATAAGCTCCTTGGGGGTGAAGGGTAACCGGCTTGCAGTTGATGTAGTGGGGGCTCTTCTGTCCAGAAGTGAGGGTAAAGGAGCCTTCTCGGTAAGCCAGTTGGGCCAGGAGATATAGCAGTTTCTCCCGCGCTTCCTCTGGGGAAAGGGTCAGGGGAGAGCAATCGAGCAGCAACACAGCAGGGATCCCCTTGGTTCAATAGCTGATGGGAAAGAGCACTCAGGACATTTTATTATCCGGCCAATCTCCACGAAGTCCCACCTTACCCTTCGCAGCGTTTTCCAGCTGCACGAGGGGGATCCCTGTCACGCAAAAGATACGCCTGTCTTGGCTAGGGCCAATGTTGCTGAAGTTCTAGACCGGCGGATACCTGAAAATCTGTTCAAACAACCACCTGGGGCATCATTTGCTCAACCAACAGAAGCAACGTGTTGGCAACAGAAGCCGGCTCCTGGGCATTCAAAGTGGTGTGCGGAACTGAACCGTCCTGATTCCCCAAAATTAACAAAATGTCTTCTGGATCCCAGGCATTGGGTTGATCGACGTGGGTGATCCCAATCACGTAGGGGGCGCTCGTCCTGGCCTTCATAAAAGATTGAATGGCTTGGGCATTGCGAAACTGGCCCGGCAAGTGCGCAGGCACCAGAAGAACATAGCCGTGGGCACGCTTAATCAAAATATCCCACATAAAGTTAAAGCGAGACTGGCCGGGAGTGCCGTAGAGAT
>NZ_JBSSBV010000037.1:0-25550 GCF_054059115.1 Thermostichus sp. MS-CIW-26 | reverse complement strand
GATGGACTGACGCAGCTCCTCGATTTCCCGCAGACGGGCGGCGTTCTCCTCGGCAGACTGGGCGCGGCTTTCTTGGATGGACTGACGCAGCTCCTCGATTTCCCGCAGACGGGCGGCGTTCTCCTCGGCAGACTGGGCGCGGCTTTCTTGGATGGACTGACGCAGCTCCTGGATGGATTGGCAGAGCTCCCGGATTTCTCGGCCGTTGGCAGCAGTCTGTTCAGCCGTCCAAGCCAGCAGTTGTTCCACCCGGTCTAAGCGGTCTTGGCTCTGACTATTCACTCCGATGCCTCGCCTTGTGATGCAATCGATAAACTCCATCCGATTATAAGTGGAGTTAAGCTCAGCCAAATAGGATAGGTGGAATGGTTATTCCCAGAGCCGCCGGATTGGAGAGCGATGCAGCAACTGGTGGGCTTCGGCCAGCAACTCCGGGATAGGCAGATGTTCTGGGCAGCGGGGTAAGCAGTCACCGCATTCGGTACAGCGGTCGGCAAGTGACCCCGGAAACCAATGCCCAGCTTGGCCGAACATGTTGTAGCGGTACCGAGCAAACTCCGTCATTTCGTGGGCAATGGCCAAGTTGCGCAACCGCAGCACTTCGGGAATGTGGATCCCTTCTGGGCAGGGCAGGCAGGCGTAGCACTGGGCGCAGCGGCTGGATCCCAAGCGTTCCTGCTCGGCTTGGCGCAACCGCTCCTGAATCTGAGGGCCATCCACCCACCAACGGTCGGGATCCTGTAAAGCCGACAAGGCCACCTGTAGCTCCTCAGGATGAGTGATGCCCAGGCTGAGGGTGTGAACACGGGGATCCGCCAGCAAAAAACGATAGGCAAACTCCAAGGGGCTGAAAGGGGCACAGCACTCCTGCAGGTGTTGGGGCGGGCGATAGAGCATTCCCCCCTTATCGGCGGGAGAAATAATGAACACGCCCATATCCTGCTGGGCAGCCGCTTCTAGGGCCGGTGCATTGCGCTGTTGGAAAAAGTGATAGTGCAAATTGACAAAGTCAAAGCATCCTGTCTGGATGGCCTGCAAAATTAACTCCAGGGATCCATGGGTGGAAAACCCAATGTGGCGCACCCAGCCTTCCTGCTGGAGCTGCTGGAGAATCGGCAACCCTTTCTGCAGCACCCACTCCAGATGTTCCGGCAAGTTGATGCCATGAAAGGCAAATTGATCCAAGTAATCCACCCGCAGACGGCGCAGGGATCCCTGAAGCCGCTCTCGCAACCCATCTGTGGGAGTGAGTTTGCTGGTCAGAATCAACTGATGGCGTGAAAAGGGCAGGGTTTGCAAAATCTCGCCCAAGAGCACCTCGGCATGGCCATAAGCCTGAGCCGTTTCGATGTGGTTGATCCCTGCGGCTAGGGCTGCCTCAACGGTTGCCTGAGCTTGATCCCTGGGCACATTGACCAAGCGCATGCTGCCCAGAGAAAAAACCGAGACCAGCTGTTGGGTGCGCCCAAAGCGACGGTAGAGCATTCCGGTTGAGGTAGCACCGGCAACTTCCATCAAGCCACCCCCTGGAAACGAGAAACGGCCTCAGATTGTCGGGTACAGACGGCATTTCCCTCAGGGGATTGGGGGTTTTTGCCCAGCAGTTCTGCCGCCAGCAGGATCGCCTGCTTGAGGCTCTCGCATCGGGCCACCCCTTGGCCGGCAATGTCGAAGGCAGTGCCATGATCGGGAGAGGTGCGAACAAAAGGCAACCCAATTGTCAGGTTGACTGCCCGGTCAAAAGCCAGCATCTTCACCGGGATCAAACCTTGATCATGATAGAGAGCCAAGTAGGCATCTGCCACAGTTGGGGATCCCTGGCCATGCCAGGCTTGCGCGGGAGCCAGCCACAGGGTGTCGGGGGGAAGCGGCCCCCAAATTTGGGCGTGGGCATAGGTGCGCAGCAGCTCGGTCAGCCATTCTTTTTCCTCCGATCCCAGTTGCCCCTGTTCGCCGGCATGGGGATTCAGGCCGGCCACTGCAATCACAGGATCCGGGATCCCAAAGGTGTGGCGCAGGGATCCCACCAGCACATTCAGCTTTGTCCGCACCCGCTCTGGGGTCAGCACGGTGGGCACTTGGCCGAGGGGAATATGGGTGGTGGCCAGCAAAACCCGCATCTGCCAACCGCTGTGGGGGGAACGGGCAACAAACATCATCCCGTAGTGCTCAGACCGACTCAGCTGGGCCAAAACTTCTGTTTGACCAGGGAACCGATGGCCGGCTCGATGCCAGAGATATTTGGCGATGGGCGCTGTCACGATCCCCTGAAACTCGCCCCGCAGCGTCTGTTCGACTGCCGTTTTCAGGTAAACAAAACTGACCCCACCACTGTCAGCATCCCCTTGACCAATACAGCCAGGCTGTAACCGAAAGCCTGTGTCGCATTCCAGCATCGGGATCCCTGCCGGATGGGCCAATGGAGCCGGCGACCGATCTCTCAGCAGGCGATAGGTGGCTTCTAGAACCTGCCGATCCCCTACAACCGTGATGTGGGCGCAAGACTGCACCTCAGGATCCGCCAGCGCCTTGAGCACAATTTCCGGCCCAATTCCCGCGGGATCCCCCAAGGTCAGCGCCAGTTTGGGCCGTGGAATGCTCATGGTGTCTTTTCTTGAGAAGACGGACGATCCCCATGTTCCAGGGGAAAGAGAGTGCTGAGGAAAGCTGTGGGGAAGGTCGCCATCCCTTTGAGCCAGAATTCTGAGCTCAGCCTATCAAGTCAGCTGCAAGGGGATCCATGCCGGCAAAATGGTTTAATGAGGGTTTAGCGATATTGAACCTCTATGGCCGAGACATTCCTTTACAACGCCTTGCGTGCTGCCCTCGACGAAGAAATGGCCCGGGATCCCAACGTATTTGTTTTGGGAGAAGATGTCGGCCATTACGGTGGCTCCTACAAAGTCACCAAAGACCTGTATCGCAAGTACGGGGAGATGCGCCTGCTGGATACCCCCATCTGCGAGAACAGCTTTACCGGCTTGGCCATTGGGGCAGCCATGACCGGCTTGCGCCCGGTGGTGGAAGGGATGAACATGGGCTTTCTGCTCCTGGCCTTCAACCAAATTGCCAACAATGCCGGTATGCTTCGCTACACTTCTGGGGGCAACTTCAAGATCCCGATGGTCATCCGCGGGCCGGGCGGGGTGGGTCGTCAGTTGGGAGCAGAACACTCGCAGCGGCTAGAGGCCTACTTCCAAGCGGTGCCCGGGCTTAAGATCGTGGCCTGTTCAACTCCCTATAATGCCAAGGGCTTGCTCAAGTCCGCCATCCGCGACGACAACCCCGTTCTCTTTTTCGAGCATGTGCTCCTGTACAACTTGAAAGAAGATCTGCCAGAAGAGGAATACCTTTTGCCTCTGGACAAAGCCGAAATCGTCCGATCCGGCTCCGATGTTACCCTGCTCACCTACTCCCGCATGCGCTACCACGTGCTCAAGGCCGTGGACACTTTGGTGCAGCAGGAGATCGACCCTGAGGTGATCGATTTAATCTCGCTGAAACCTTTAGATATGGGAACCATTGCCGCTTCGGTGCGCAAAACCCATCGGGTGATCATTGTTGAGGAAGACATGAAATCGGGTGGCATTGGGGCGGAACTGACAGCTCGCATCATGGAAGAACTGTTCGATGAGCTGGATGCGCCGGTGATGCGTTTGGCTTCGCAGGACATTCCCACCCCCTACAACGGCACGCTGGAGGCGGCCACCATCGTGCAACCTGCAGATATTGTGGCGGCGGTGGAGCGGCTCCTCTACGCGGATTAGAACCCCCAAAAATCCCTACAAAACAGCGCCGAAATCTATCTCCCAGCAACTTGCAAAATCCTCAGGGCAACCTTGCTAAGATTTCCATGGCAGGGATCCACGAATATGCAAGGCGTACTGCTGATCCTCTACATGTTGGTTGTCAGTGGCCTGATTGCCGTTGTTGGGGATCGGGTGGGCTACCGCATTGGCAAAAAGCGCCTTACCTGGTTTAACCTGCGCCCCCGCCATACCGCCATTCTGGTGGCCGTGGTGACCGGTGTGAGCATCTCCGCGCTGACCTTGGGCACACTGCTGCTCCTCAACCGCTCTCTGTCGGAGGCCCTGTTCAGCTACACCAACCAAATTGCCCAGGCGGAGCAAGAGCTGCGGGCCCTCAACCGCCAAAAAGCCCTCTTGGAAGCGGAAAATGCCGCTCTCAGGGTTGAGCGGGATCACCTCAAGATGGATCTCGACCAATTTCGCAGCCAGCAGTCGGCAGCCCAAACCCGCCTGAGCGAAGTGCGCGATCAGCTGGCAGTGGCGCTGCAGGAGCGGCAGGAGGCGGAGGCCAAGCTGGCGGCAGCCAACGAGCAACTGGCCAAGGTGCAGCCCAGTTTGGATCGAGCCCATGCCGAGTTGGAGGCAGTGAAGGCAGAGGTGGAGTCGGCCCGCCAGGTGATCGCCACCCTGGAGTCGCAAAAACAAGCCCTGCAACTGGATCGGGATCAGCTGGAGCGCTCCCTGGATGTGGTGCAGGCGGCCTTAACCCAACTGGAGAACCAGAAAAACCAGCTTGAGCAGGAGATCGAGCAGCTCAACCAATTGGCGGTGCGGCTGCGGCGGGGGGAACTGGCCATCTTGGCGGGGGAAGTCTTGGCAACGGGGGTTGTGGAGGCTCCAAGGGGGGCAAAGCCAGAGGCGATTCGGCAGCAGTTTGAGCACCTTTTGGCCCAGGCGGAACAGCGAGCCCTTGCCCTTGGATCCCAGCCCATGCCCCCTCTGGAAAACGCGATCCTGATCCGCCGGGAGGATGCCGATCAAGCCTTGGAGAAGTTGCAAGAGCCCGGTAGCTGGGCGGTGCGCATTCTCTCTGTTACCAACCGGCTCAAGGGGGAGCCTGTGCCTGTGCTCGTGCAGATTTACCCCAACCAGCGGATTTTCGCCAAGGGATCCGTGCTGGCCCACGGGGTGATTCAACCGGGTTTGAGCGAAAATCAAATCCAACAGCAACTGCTGGGGCTGCTGAACCAGGCCAATCAGCGCTCGCAAGAGGAGGGGCTTCTCTCGGATCCCATCACCGGCACTGTGGGGGAGTTCTCCCAGGTCAAGTTTCTGGAGGTTGTGCAGCATCTCCGCCAGAGCACCACCCCTCTGGATGTGAAGCTAGTTGCCGACACCGACATCTACACGGCAGGACCGTTGCGGGTGAGTTTTCTGATGGCGGAAGCTTCCGGTCAACCCGGCTCTTCTGGGGCTCAGCAGGCGGGGCGTCCTGAGGGATGACGGATCCACTCCACCCGGCAAGACTGAAGGGCCAACGAGTGCTGATCGGTTTCGACCCAGGGCGCGACAAGTGCGGCATAGCTGTGGTGCAGGTGCAGGCGCTTGCGCCAATGGAGCTGAAGGTTTTACACCGGGAGGTGGTCCCTTCCGCGGCAGCGCTGTCTAGACTACAAACGCTCCGGCAACAGTTTCAGGCGGAGCAGGTAATCCTGGGCAATCAGACGACGGCCCAAGCCTGGAAGTCTCAACTGGAATCCATTCTCCCCCCGCAGCAGATTGTCCTGGTGGATGAGCGGCACAGCTCCCAAGAGGCCCGTCAGCGCTACTGGGATTTTCACCCACCGCAGGGATGGCAGCGGCTGTTGCCCAAGGGGATGCGGGTGCCGGCCAAGGCTTACGATGATCTGGTGGCTCTCATTCTGGTGGAGCGGTACTGTCGTGGGCGAGATACGGCTGAGCCGACGTGAGCTGCTGCAGGGGATCCTGCTGGGGCTAATGGCGGCAGGATGTGGGGGGCCGGATGCACACCTGCCTCTTGTCGTGGCGCTCAAGCAAGGGATCCCTGCCAGTTTGCTCAACGAGTTTCGCCGCCGCACCCAGGCCCGCTTTCGGCTGCAACTGTTGGATAGTCGGGATCAGTTGTTGGCCTATCTGCAGCAAAGCGTCCAGCCGGCTGATGCAGCCTGCTGGGATCCGGGGGGATGGTTCCGGCGGCGGCTGCCGGTGGCGGCTTTGAGTTTGTTGGGGGCCGACGCTTTGGATCGGGCCATAGCTGCCGGTTGGCTGGCTCCTCTGCCGGCAAGCCTGCTGGGAGAACGATGGCAGAATCTGGATCCCCGTTGGCAAGCTGCGGCACTCCGGGAGGGGCAGATTTGGGGTGTGCCCTGGCGCTGGGGGGTAACGGCCATTGCCTACCGCCGGGATCGGGTGAGGGAGCCCATTCGGGACTGGGCGGATCTGTGGCGGCCTGAGCTGGCCGGCAAACTGACTCTGCCGGATCACCCGCGGGAGGTGATTGGGCTAACCCTAAAGAAAATGGGCCGCTCCTACAACGATCCCCTCAACCCTGAGGATGTGGAATTACGGCAAGAGCTGGGATCCCTGCATCGCCAGGTTTTAACTTACACCTCTTCCGACTACCTGCCCATCTTACGCTTGGCCGATAGCTGGGTGGCCGTGGGCTGGTCGCAGGATCTCTACGCCACCCAAGCCAACTACCCTGAGCTGGCAGTGGTGATCCCGGCCTCCGGATCCGCCATCTGGTGGGATGTCTGGGTGCGACCCCACGTCGAAGACAATGCCCACGAAGACAATGCCCACACAGAATCAACCCAGACCGATTCCGGATCCCTGTTGGCTGACTGGCTTGATTTTGTCTTGAATCCTGAATTTGCCCCCCGCTTGGTCAATCTGAGCGGGATCCCTTCGGTTTTGCCGCTGGATTTGGCTCAACTTGCCCCCCGCCTGCAACGCAGAGCCGACTTGCAAATCTCCACTTGGCAACGCTCGGAGATCTGGCGCCCCCTGAGCTCAGCCGAAGCCGAGTCCTATCTCAACCTCTGGGATCAAATGCGGCGGGGCCTTTTGTAGAAACACAGCGAGCGCGAGCCCTCCACTCTGCAACACTTCGTCAAGGTCCGCAATGCTTCTGAGGAGCTGTGGTAGGATGCCTGCTGTCTGATGAGCCAGTTGCACTTGCATCGAGGAGAGCACCTTGAGTCTGAGAGTTGCTGTTGTGGGGGGCGGCCCAGCCGGAGCCTCTGCTGCCGAAGTTCTGGCCCAAGCTGGAATCGAGACCTTTTTGTTTGAGCGGAAGCTGGACAACGCCAAGCCCTGCGGGGGCGCCATTCCCCTCTGTATGGTCTCCGAGTTCGACCTCCCCGAGGGGATCATCGACCGCAAAGTGCGCAAGATGAAGATGATCTCCCCTTCCAACTATGAGGTGGATATCGCCCTCGAAAAAGAAAACGAGTACATCGGCATGTGCCGCCGCGAGATCTTGGATGCCTTCTTGCGCAATCGTGCCCACCAAAAAGGGGCGGAGCTGATCAACGGCAAGGTAATGCATCTGGAAATCCCCCAGAATGGCCGGGATCCCTACATCCTGCACTACAACGATTTTTCCGACGGATCGAGGCAAGGGGTGCCGCGTTCTTTGGCTGTGGATGTGGTGATCGGGGCGGATGGGTTCCACTCCAAGGTGGCAGAAGCCATTGGTGCTGGCGACTACAACTATGCGCTGGCCTTTCAGGAGCGCATCCGGCTCCCGGACGACAAAATGGCCTACTACGCAGAGCGGGCAGAAATGTATGTGGGGGACGATGTTTCTCCAGACTTTTATGCCTGGGTGTTTCCCAAGTCCAACCATGTAGCCGTGGGCACCGGCACCATGAGGGCAAACCAAGCCCACATCCAAAAGTTGCAAGCTGGGATCCGCGCCCGTGCTGCCGAGCGGATTCGAGGAGGCCAGGTGATCAAGGTGGAAGCCCATCCGATCCCAGAGCATCCCCGCCCGCGCCGCGTGGTGGGCCGTGCTGCTTTGGTGGGAGATGCGGCGGGATACGTAACCAAATCCAGCGGCGAAGGGATCTATTTTGCCGCCAAGTCAGGCCGCATGTGTGCCGAGACCCTTGTCGAGACCTCCAACGGTGGCAAGCGCATTCCCACAGAGGAGGATCTAAAACTGTATCTCAAGCGCTGGGATCGCCAGTACGGCCTGACCTACAAGGTCTTGGACATCCTGCAGCGGGTGTTCTACCGTTCCAATGCCACCCGCGAAGCCTTTGTGGAGATGTGCGCCGACCGGGACGTGCAGAGGATGACCTTTGACAGCTACCTCTACAAGACGGTGGTGCCCATGAGCCCTTGGGTGCAGTTCAAGATCACGGTCAAAACCCTGGGCAGCCTGATTCGCGGCAACGCTTTGGCTCCCTGAAGTAACCCTACTGCCACTGGAAGGTCACCGTGACGCGATCCCAATTGGCCTCGGTTTTCAGCACACTGGCGGAGGCCCTTTGTCCGGGGGGCACGTCGCTGGGCTCAAATGCTGCCACTCGCGTATCGACAACTTCTTCTCCCTGATAGAAGGTGAAACGAGCACGGGCGTTGAGAACCGTGCGGGTGCTGCGGTTGATCGCTTCCACGCTTAGGCGGCTACCGGCCCCCACTCGTTCTTCCCGAATGGATCCCACGATTACAAAATCTCCTGGGCTAGCGGCAGACTCGGCTGGGGTGGCGGTCGGAACTGGGGTGCCAGGCTGTGGGGCCGTCTCGCTTTGCTTGGGATCCGACTGCCTCAGCAGCTCCAAAACACGGGCCAACTCCTGCTGAAAGAAAACAAAGGCTTCCCGCGATTGGTTGGCCACCTGGGCCAAAATCAGTCGATCCGACTCCTCTACCGGAATTTCCAGGAGGGGAGCTGGCCCTTTTAGGGTGACTCGGATGCTGGCGACTTCTTGGTTGATGAACTTATCCAGGTAGGGAAAGATGTTGAGAATGCAGTCTTGAAAGGATCCCATCGGCATGATGCGATTGTTGGTCAGCACCAAGTCGGCCCGCTCACAGCTAGTCCGATCCTCCATATCAATTTCCAAGGGCACCCGAAAGGAGCCGAGGCTGGTGTTGGTGATGGTAACCCCAATGCCGTACACCTCCTGCCGCCAGCCATGAACGATCTCCAGGCTAGGGCTGGTCACTTCCTCGGTGAAATACTCTCCGGCCCAGGTCGGGGATCCCCACAGAGGCAGGGCCAGTAGCAGCACAGGGAAATGGCAGGTCAGTCTCCCCTTCACCTCAACCTTCCTTAACTCAACTCGCGGACTTTGGGGCAGAGCAGCGGTGTTTCTTGCTCCCCCGGGATGGCAATAGCCTAACCCAGGGCTGGCGCAAACCAGGGGGAGTCTTTGAATAATCTTTCCAACAATAACGGCTTTGAACTTCGTCCGCTCTGCCCAAAGGGATAGCCCAGTACCCGTCTTCATCGAGCTGGGGGTTGCCTTTGCGGTGGATCCCAAGGGCCATTTTGTCGGGGCAGCGCCACCGGCTTTGCCGTTTTCCGCTGGGATCCCGTCTGCGATAGGATCAGAAAGTCCAGCTTACTAGCGCAGGAGCCCCGCCCTCTGTCCGTAGGACGAGGGTCGGGAGGAATGCGGAAGTTACGATAGAACCATGACCCAAGTCCTGACCGTCTCCTGCAAGCTCAAGGTGTCCCAGTCGCAAGCCGCAAAGTTGGATGCGACAATGGATGCCTTTGTGCAGGCGTTGAACTGGGTCAACCAAAACACACCAGAGAAGGTAGTTAACGCCGTTAAACTTCAATCTCTGTGCTACCGCCAAATCCGGGCCCGGTTCGGCTTGTCCAGTAACTTGGCAAGGACTACGTCCCGCTTACGCGACCAGCAGGTCTGCAGACGGCTGGCCGGTGCCCGTAAAGTTGCCCGACAGAAAAACCGTCCGGTCAAAGCGTTCAAGAGAGGCTTTGCGACCTACGATGCCCGTATCTTTTCGTTTCGCGAGAAAGACTGGACGGTGTCGCTGACCACGGTTGGGGGTCGGGAGCGCTTTGAGCTGGCGATTGGCCGTTACCAGAGAGAACAGTTGGCAGGCTCCAACCCCAAATCCGCCACTCTGGTCAAGCGCAAAGACGGTTTCTACTCCATTCAAATCTGTGTGGAAACGGAACCGTGCCCACCGCAAGGCACGGATAGAGTGCTGGGCGTGGATTTGGGAAGGACGGATATTGCTCATACATCGGAAGGAGATAACTGGAATGGACAGCAGTTGAACAAAGTCCGAGACCATCACTCGCGGTTGAGGGCGGTACTTCAACGCAAAGCCAGTAAGGGCACCCGCAGTTCGCGGCGCAGATGCAGAGAACTGTTGCAACGGCTGTCTGGCAAGGAGAGACGCTTTCAGTCGCGTCAGCGTTGCGTAGCAAAAACGTGGGTCAATCATCGCATCTCCAAAGTTATTGTCTCCAGGGCAAAAGCTACCAACAGCGCTATCGCCCTGGAAGACCTGACAGGGATCCGAGAAAGGGTCAATCAACAGCCGCGGAGCAAAGCCGAACGGCGCAGGGCCAACGGTTGGGCGTTTTATCAACTCCGTCATTTTCTGGAGTACAAGGCTCTGCGTGCAGGGGTTGCCTTGATTCTGGTACCGCCTGCCTACACGTCGCAGACCTGCCACCGGTGTTTGCACATTCATCCCGACCCTGCGCAATCCTACCGCAGTGGAAAGAAGTTTAAGTGTAGGCACTGTGGATGGGAAGGGGATGCGGATTTGAATGGTGCGAATGTGATTGCGCTCTTGGGGGCTGTCGTAAACCAGCCTAGAGGTTCGGGCTTGTTTTGTTCTCTGGTAGAGCATAACAGGCTCAGGGCTACTGAAAGCCCGCGCTACACTGCTAAGGCGGTGTAGGGTCGGGTAGTTTACAAAGTGCCAAAATCCTAAGAGCCTCAGATCGAGTGCGACCGTGTTCCTCACCTTCTCAGCAGTATGGCTAGATCCTCAGCGTCGTGGCTCAGTCGGCTCTCCTTTTTGCGAGGGCTGATCTTCATCTTGGCCGTGGTGGTTGCCCTCGTTTACCTGGGCTTCAGCCGGGAGGTTCGCCTTGGCCTTGACCTCAAGGGAGGAACCCAGCTCACGCTACAAGCTGTGCCCACCGAGGAGGTGCCTGAAATCACCCCCGAAGTGATGCAGGGGGTAGAGGCCGTCATCCAGCAGCGGATCAACGGGCTGGGGGTGGCTGAGCCTCTGGTGCAGATCAGCGGCCAAGACCGCCTGTTCGTGCAGTTGCCGGGGGTGGCGGATCCGGATCGGGCCATTGCTCTCCTTGGAGATACAGCCCAACTGGAGTTTCGCAAGGGCTTGGTTCCCGTCGGCGCGCTGCCCCGCAACGAGCGGGGAGAGATAACAGCGGGGGAGGATCCGGATACTCTGTTTGAGCGGGTCGGCCTCACCGGGGATCTGCTGCGCAATGCCTATCCCCAAGCCCCTCGCCGCGGATCCCAGAGTTGGGAGGTGCTGCTGGAGTTCAAGCCGGAGGGGGCAGAAAAATTTACTCAGCTCACCCGAGATCTGGCCGGAACAGAACGTCCATTGGGCATTTTTCTGGACGACGTGTTGATCAGTGCCCCGATCGTGGGGCCGGAGTTTGCCCGCACCGGCATCACCGGCGGGACGGCGGTGATCACGGGCAATTTTACGGTGGAAACCGCCACTGACTTGGCGGTCAAGCTCAGGGCAGGAGCGCTGCCGGTTCCCATTCAGGTGATTGAAAATCGCACTGTCGGGGCCACTTTGGGGGAAGTGAGCGTGCGCCGCAGCCTCTATGCCGGGATCGGGGGCCTGGTGCTGGTTTTCCTCTTTATGGTGGCCTACTATCGCCTGCCAGGGCTGATTGCGGACATTGCTCTGCTTATCTACGCCCTCTGTACCTTTGCTCTCTTCCAACTGCTGGGGGTAACCATGACTCTGCCGGGGATCGCCGGCTTTATCCTCAGCATCGGCATGGCGGTGGATGCCAATGTGCTGATCTTCGAGCGCATCAAAGAAGAGTTGCGGGCCGGCAAATCCATCTACAAGTCCATTTCGGAAGGGTTTAACCGCGCCTTCAGCAGCATCCTGGACAGCAATGTGACTACCCTTTTGGTCTGTGGCGTGCTTTTCTGGCTGGGGATGGGACTGGTGAAAGGGTTTGCGGTAACCCTGGGCATTGGCATTCTGGTGAGCTTCTTTACGGCCATCACCTGCACCCGTAGCCTGCTCTTGGCGGCAATGGGGATCCCCAGCTTGCGCAAACCTGAGTTTTACGGCGTTCGGATGGAGGCGGCCCAATCATGACGGCTCAAGAGCTATCCCCCGTAGATCCCGCCTCTCGGTTGCTCGACTATCGCTTCGACATTGTTGGACGGAGCAAGCTGTGGTTCAGCTTGTCCTTGGCGGTGCTGCTGGTGGGGCTGGTCAGCATGGCCTTTTCCCTGGCTTCTCTGGGAACTCCCCTGCGGCTGGGGTTGGATTTTTCCGGCGGCACCTTGCTGGATCTGAGCTTTGAGCGGCCTGTCACCACCGAGGAGCTGCGACGGGCGCTGCAGGAACACAACCTGGGCACCAGCATCATCCAGCTGGACACCCAAACGGGCCAGGAAGCCCTGATCCGCATGCCCCCCTTGACTGAGCAAGAGCGGCTGGCCGTGGAAGCCACCCTGCGGCAGGAGATTGCTCCCTTCGAGCGCAACCTGGTCGAGACGGTTGGCCCGACGGTGGGGCGTTTGCTCTTGCGTTCCGGCATCGTGGCCGTGCTTATCTCTTTCGGCCTGATTGTGGTGTATCTGGCCCTGCGCTTTCAGTGGGATTACGCGGTGTTTGCCATTGTGGCGCTGCTGCACGATGTAGTGTTGACCACAGGGCTATTTGCCCTTTTGGGCCTGACGGTGGGTATGGAGGCGGACAGCCTGTTTGTGGTGGCGCTGCTGACCATCATCGGCTTTTCCGTCAACGACACCGTGGTCATCTACGACCGCATCCGCGAGAATCTGCGCCTGGTGAGCCGCAAGGTCAGCCTGGCCGAGGTGGTAAACCTATCTCTGAACCAGACCTTTGCCCGCTCCCTGAACACCACCCTGACGACGATGCTGCCCCTAGTTGCCATCGCCATTTTCGGGGGAGCTACCTTGAAGGGGTTTGCCATTGCCCTGCTCATTGGCTTTACTTTGGGGGTGTATTCCAGCATTTTTATCGCCAGCCCCCTGTTGGTGTGGTGGCGGCAGCAGCGCTATGGCAAAAGTAGCGAAGATGCCCGCGCAGGCAGGGATCCCGATTCACTTCCCTCTGAGGGCTAGGGCCCCGATATCGGAAAAATTGGGTCGATTGGGTGGGGATCTGTCGTTCGCGCTGAGACGGTGTCCTCTGGGTTCACCATTGCAGTCTTTGCCCATGGGAGATCAGGTAGAGCTGTAAATCGGCTATTTTGCCTTGCGGTACGATCTGAGCTGGGATCAGGCCGGGAGCTTGACTGCGCAGCCAAGCCACGGTCAGGCCTGCTGCCGAGCCGATGGTCCATTCACCGTAATGCACGCGGGTGGCGGCGTTGACAATGTGGCTGACGGCGATCCCTTTGCCGCCGATGAGCAGGTTATCCACCTTCTGCGGGATCAGGGCTTCCAAGGGAATGAGAATGGGACGGACGGAAAACTCGTTGACTGGCGCGGAGCTGGCCGAAAGAGAGGGCTCCCAGTTGCGGTAGCGACAGCCGTGGATATCGATGGCGTAGTGGGTAACCCCCACCACGGTAGGTCTGAAGTCCCGCCCCCCGGCGGTGCCGACGCGAATATCCTGCTCCAACATCATGAACTCTGCTTGGCCGTAGGCAGCTCGCCCCAGGATGCGCCGACCTTCGCGGATGTAGGGGTAGAGGCTAAGGCCAGAGCGAGTGCCCAGCAAGGACTCTTCGGCAAACACCAAGGAGAGGGGATAGCCAGAGCGGGATTGAGTTTCCATCAGCCACTCGGCAAACAGCAGGGCGTGGTTTTCTCCATCTTTGATGGCCGAGACATCCAGGCCCCCCAGCCAGTTGTGGCGCTGCCCTGAGGCCACTAGCCGCTCTTCCGTCAGGATCAGGGGCGGGTTCATGATCCCCCAGTCGTTGCCGCGGTTCCAGTTCACCAGCGTCAGGTCGCCTGGAACAGGCGTGCTGTAGAAGGGATCCCGGCGGCCCTTGCTGACGATGCGGCGGTAATTGAAAAAGCTCTGGCCGCTGAAGGTGGGGAAACCCTCCATGTCGAACTCGCGGCGGTGTTCGGCGCGGGAATAGCCCGGCTGCAGCTGGACCAGCTCGGCGCGGGAGCGCCCGCCATCGTCGTGGATGGCCAGCACGAAGGGAAAGGTAAAGGCTTGAGTGCACTCCGGGTTGCTGGCGGGGGCGGCATTGGGCTCTCCGGTCACGTCTCGCCCTTCCGAACCCAGCCGATAGGGGATCCCGGCCCAGCCCACCAGCTCTCCGGTATCGGTGGCATCGATCACGAAGAGTGGGCGGCCCGGCGGCGCTTGTAGACGCAGCACTCGCTTGGCGAACACCTCCGTTTCCTGCCAACTGTACCAGCTCACCAGCTCCCGCCACAGCCGTCCCAGCGGCACAAAGTTGGGATCCCGCGGCTGCCGCTGCACAGCGTAAATGCTTTCAATCTGGGATCCATCGGCGCTGAAGGTGGCCCCCTTAAAAGCCGTTTGGGTAGCCCAGCGGCTGTTGGGGGCATTTTGAGCTGCCTGTTGCAGCCAGGTTTCCACCGCCTGCAGCCCGGCCTGGGGCGGAAAACACAGCCCTCCCACCCAGCAGCTGTTGATCTCGGATACGCGGGTTCCCGGCGGGATCCCTGTCCAGGCCGGCAGATGCACCGGCTGGCTTTCGATCAAGGCCTTGAACTCCAGCCAGTGGCGGGAAAAATTGCCCCGCTGCCGCATCGGCAGCGATTCATCAATGGCCGATACCCCCTGGGAGGTAATCTGACCCCCCAGCCAAGGGGTGAGCTCGATGAGACAGGTCTGCACCCCCCCTCGCATGGCATGGCCTGCCGCTGCCACCCCTCCCAGGGATCCGCCCACCACCACCAGCTCGCACTCCCAAATCTCGTCCGGCTGCGGCAAGGGATCCAACAAGGGCCAACCGTGGGCGGTAAAACGGGGCACCTCCGGCTCGGAGACGGCAACAGGGGATCCCACCTCTGGCTGGGAGAGGGCGGCAAACCCCATCCCGGCCACAAAGCTCAGCAGCGACAGGATCCCCAGCCCCACAGTTCGCTTGGGCTCAGATCCCCGGCACGCCGCAGCCGTCTTTTTGCCAGCCATGCTCACTCACACCCCCGGCCTTTCCCCGGCAGGAGAAATCCCCTTGAGAATAGCTGAGGAAACCGACATTGAGGCCAGCCAGGATCCCTGCCACAGGGCATAATGGGCTAGCAACTTTTTAACGGCAACGGCGGGATCCCATGGGACGGGCAAAGAAGGTGGTATTGGCCTATTCAGGCGGGGTGGATACTTCCGTCTGTATCCCCTATCTCAAGCACGAGTGGGGGGTGGAATCGGTGGTCACCCTGGCGGTGGATCTGGGGCAAGGGGCGGAGCTGGAGGCCATCCAGGCCAAGGCCCTCAGGGCGGGGGCAGAGCAATCTCTGGTGCGGGAGGCTGTCCAGGCCCTCATTACCGACTATGCCTTCCCGGCCATCCAGGCCAACGCCCTCTACGAGCAGCGCTACCCCCTTTCCACGGCCCTGGCCCGACCCCTGATTGCCAAGCTGCTGGTGGAAGTGGCGGAAGAGGTGGGCGCCGATGCGGTGGCCCACGGCTGCACCGGCAAAGGCAACGACCAGGTGCGCTTTGATCTGGCTATTGCTGCTTTAAATCCCCAGCTCAAAGTGTTGGCCCCTGCCCGCGAGTGGGGGATGACCCGCGAGGAGACCATTGCCTATGGGGAGCGCTACGGGATCCCCATGCCCGTGCAGAAGTCCAGCCCCTACAGCATCGACCTCAACATCTTGGGCCGCAGCGCCGAAGCCGGGATCCTAGAAGATGCCGACCAAGAGCCGCCGGAGGAAGTGTATGCCCTCACCCGCCCCATTTCCCAAACCCCTGATGAGCCAGCCTATGTGGAGATCGAGTTCGAGCAGGGGATCCCCGTCGGGCTGGATGGGCAGCGCCTTGGCCCCAAAGCCCTCTTCGAGCAGCTCAACTCCTTAGCTGGCCTGCATGGGGTGGGCCGCATTGACATGATCGAAAACCGCCTGGTGGGGATCAAGTCGCGGGAGATCTACGAGTGCCCCGCTTTAACCGTCTTGATCCAAGCCCACCGCGAGCTGGAGAGCCTCACCCTCACCCGCGATGTCATCCATTACAAGTACGGCATCGAGACCACCTACAGCCAGTTGATCTACAACGGCCTTTGGTACTCGCCGCTGCGGGAGGCTCTGGACGCCTTTATCCGCGCCACCCAGAAAAGCGTCACCGGTGTCGTGCGGATGCGGTTGCACAAGGGCCAGGCAGTCTGTGTGGGCCGTCGCTCCCCTTATTCCCTCTACAACCCCGAGCTGGCCACCTACGGCGCAGGAGACCAGTTCGACCACAAAGCGGCAGAAGGCTTCATCTACGTCTGGGGTCTGCCCACCCGCGTTTGGTCGCAGGTTCACAGAATCTAGGAATCCCCTCCTGGCTCGAGGTTGGGGGGAGCACGCTAGCCCTGCTGCTTGGGATCCCAGACTCAGCTCCCGATTGAATTCCCAAAACCCACTTAAGTCCCGGCAGTCCAGGTGTTGCCGTACTCGATCTGCTCGGGGGTGAGGCTGTCGATTTGGATCCCCATGGCCTTGAGCTTGAGGCGGGCGATGGCCTCGTCCACCTCGAGAGGAATGGGGTGAAGCCCTGGGGCCAAGCGGCCCCGGTTTTTCACCAGGTATTCGCAGGCCAGGGCCTGGTTGGCAAAGCTCATGTCCATGACGCTGGCGGGGTGCCCTTCGGCAGCAGCCAAGTTAATCAGGCGGCCTTCCCCCAGCACCAACACTGACTTGCCCGACTGCAGACGGTATTCTTCCACAAAGGGGCGCACCGTCTGTCGGGAGACGGCCCGCTCCTGCAGCGCCACCAGGTCGATTTCAATGTCAAAGTGGCCGGCGTTGCAGACCATCGCCCCATCCTTCATGCGGTCGAAGTGCTCGCCGCGAATCACGTGCTTGTTGCCGGTGACGGTGATGAAGATGTCCCCCAGAGCAGCGGCTTCTTCCATCGGCATCACCCGGAAGCCGTCCATCACCGCCTCCAGAGCCCGCACCGGGTTGACTTCCGTGACAATCACCTGGGATCCCATGCCGCGGGCCCGCATGGCCACTCCCTTGGCGCACCAGCCGTAGCCAGCCACCACCACCGTCTTCCCGGCCAGAAGGATGTTGGTACAGCGCAGGATCCCGTCCAGGGTGGATTGGCCGGTGCCGTAGCGGTTGTCGAACAGGTGTTTGGTCTCGGCGTCGTTGACGGTCATCACCGGGAAGCTGAGCACCCCCGCCTTGAGCATGGCCCTAAGGCGCACCAGGCCGGTGGTGGTCTCTTCCGTGGTGCCGATGAGCTCCGACAGTTGCTCCTGACGGTGCTGCACCAGCTCCGCCGTCACATCTCCGCCATCGTCGATAATCAGGTTGGGGCGGTGATCCAGGGCAATCTGGACATGGCGGCGGTAGGTGGCCACATCTTCTCCTTTGAGGGCAAACACCGAAATGCCATGGTCCGCCACCAGGCTGGCGGCCACATCGTCTTGGGTGGAAAGGGGATTGCTGGCAATGAGAACGCTATCCGCCCCCCCTGCTTGCAGAGCCAGGGCCAGGTTGGCCGTTTCGGTCGTAATGTGGCAGCAGGCCACCAAGCGCAGCCCGGCAAAGGGCTTTTCTTGAGCAAAGCGCTCCCGGATCTGGGCCAGCACCGGCATCTCCCGCGCCGCCCACTGGATCCGTTGCTTGCCCAGGGGGGCGAGGTTCAGATCTTTCACTTCATGCTTCGGGAAAGACAGGGTAGCGCTGGTCATCGAGTGTTGCTCCAAACAGGGTCATCGAGAGAGGATAGGGGAACGGAAACTGCAAGCCCCAAAGGGGGCCAGGCAGCCATAAAGATCAGCAAGGATGTCGATAAGCCTGAACTATTCTGCCACAAGGGATCCCCTTTCAGCGCTGGGGCTGGATGTAGGCAACCGCCGCATTGGCGTGGCCGGCTCCGACCGGCTGGGGCTGCTGGCTACTGGCCTGGGGGTGATCCAGCGCCGTTCCCTCTCAGAGGATATTGCCCAAGTGCAGGAGTGGATCCGCCGCCGCCAGGCCACCGTGGTGGTGGTGGGGATCCCCCTTCTGGCGGATGGGTCGGTGGGATCCCAGGCCCGCAAAGTCCAGCGGTTCGTGCGCGCTTTGCAGGTGGCCGTGGATCTTCCCATTGTTACCGTCAATGAATACCTGAGCACCGCGCAGGCGGAGTGGGATCTGCGCGAGGCGGGGATCCCGGCCAAAGCCCAGAAGGGCTTAATCGATCAGCAGTCGGCGGCGGTAATTCTCCAAACTTGGCTGGACGAGCGACGGGCTTCCCTGTCAGAAGTGCCGGCTTGGCAAAGCTGGGGCAACAAAGACTACGCTGGAGAAGTCTAGCCGGGAAAGTTTAAATCAATTCAAGCCCAAGGTGGGCCATCCCTCGTTGCCCCTTCTGCATCAGCAGGGTGTGATTGTTCAGTCGGGGCCTTTCGCGCAACTTTGATAACGTCTGATAACGTCACGTGAACCATCCGAGCATGAATCGCATTTGCATTCTTGGGGGCGGCTTTGGCGGGTTGTACACAGCTTTGGAACTGAGCCGGCAACCCTGGCCAGAACCACCCCAGATCACCTTGGTCGATCGGCAGGAGCGGTTCGTCTTTGCCCCCCTGCTTTATGAGCTGCTCACCGGAGAAATGGAAGACTGGGAGGTGGCCCCCCGTTTTCAAGATCTGCTGCCCCCGGGATCGGTGCAGTTTCTCCGCGGATCTGTCCAGGCCATTGACCCTCAAGCCCGCCGCGTGGAGCTGGAAGATGGGCAAAGCTTGGAGTACGACGCGCTGGTGCTGGCGCTGGGGGGAGAAACCCCTCTGGAGAGCGTTCCGGGAGCGGCGGAGTTTGCTTTTCCCTTTCGCACCCTGGCAGATGCTCAGCGGCTGCGCGCCCACCTGAAGGCGTTGGAAGACCGGGATCCGGCTCAGCCTGTGGCTCTGGCCATTGCAGGAGCAGGGGCCAGTGGCGTGGAACTGGCCTGCAAATTGGCAGATCGGCTGGGCTGGCGGGGACGGATCCGCCTCATCGAGTTGGGATCCCAAATCTTGTCCGGCTTTGCTCCCTCCAGCCGGGAGGCGGCCCGAGAGGCGCTGGCCCAACGGCGGGTGCAGGTGGAGTTGCAAACCAAGGTCTTGGGCATCGAGGCCCTTGGCGAGAACGGCGCCCCTCCCTTCCGTCTGCAGCTCCAGCGACTGGAGAGCCAGGAGATTGCTACGGATCTTGTGGATGCTGTGCTGTGGACTGTCGGAACCCGACCGGCAGCGGTGATTGCCAATTGGGCTCTGCCCAAAACCGAGCGGGGACGGCTACAGGTTTTGTCCACCCTACAAACCCCCACCTTCCCAGAGATCTTTGCCTTGGGAGATGCAGCAGCGGTGGTAGATGCGGAGGGCAAGCCGGTGCCGGCCACAGCCCAAGCGGCTTTTCAACAGGCCGGTTATTGCGCCTGGAACCTGTGGGCTTTGCTCACCCAGGAGCGGCCTCTCTTGCCCTTTCGCTACTTTTCTCTGGGGGAAATGCTCAGCCTGGGGGTGGATACGGCGGTGCTTTCTGCCCTTGGCGGCCTCACCCTGACCGGCCCCCTGGGCTATTTGGCCCGGCGAACTGCCTATCTGGTGCGCCTGCCCACCCTAGAACACCAGCTCAAGGTGGGGTGGAATTGGATCACCCGTCCCCTCTGGCAAGGGCTGCTGGCCCGCTAGGATCCCTGTAACTGGCAAGAGCGCTCGTAGGCCGCTCGCACTGCCTGCATCAGGGCTCCCCGCACCCCCGCCTGCTCCAAGGCTTGGATCCCGGCAATGGTCGTCCCCCCTGGACTGGTGACCCGGTCTTTGAGAACGGCAGGGTGCAGATTTTCTTGCTGCAAGAGGGCAGCAGTACCCGCCAAGGTCTGCAGGGCCAACTGGGTAGCAATGGGACGCGGCAGCCCCACCTGTACCCCTCCGTCGATCAGCCCTTCCAGAATCACCGCCAGATACCCCGGCCCGGAACCCGAAAGTGCCGTCACCGCATCCATCTGGCTTTCGGCCACCGTCACCACCTCGCCCACCGCGCGAAACAGCTTCTCCACCTGCTCCACCTGCATAGGCGTCACCCCTGGCCCGTAGCTGATGGCCGTTATGCCCGCCCCCACCAGCGCCGGCGTGTTGGGCATCGTGCGCACCACCTTTTGTTTGGGAAAAGCCTGCTGCAACTGCTGCAAGGGGATCCCGGCCATAATCGAGATCACCAGCTCTGTGGCGGACAGCCGGCCCATCTCAGCCACCACTGTCGGGAAGAGCTGCGGTTTAACGGCCAGAAACAGAATCTCAGACTCTCCCGCCTGGGATGGATCCGCCAACAATCGGATACCCAGCTCCTGCTGCAGGGCCACAGCCTTATCCAGATCAGGCTCCCGCAAGGCCACCTGCGCTGCGGGATAAACTCCCACAGCTACCCAACGCCGCAGCAGGGCGGATCCCATGGCTCCACCCCCGATAACACTTAGCAGTGGCCGCTCCATAGCAACTAGTGCTGACCTACTGCCTGCAGATGCTCATAGGTGCTGGGCCAGAGGGGGGTAGGGCTTTGCAAAGGGCGCTGCAGCGGCTGCACCACTTGGCTACTGGGGGTGGAAACCATCACCGTGCTGGGGGTGAACAAAAAAATGTTCTCTCCGATGCGCTCTTGGTGGCCATCGATGGCGTAGGTGCCGCCGGCAACGAAATCCACAGAGCGCTGCGCCTCAGCGGGATCCATTAGGGTCAAGTTCATGATCACCGTCTTGCGCTCCCGTAGGTACTGGATAACCTGAGCCATCTCATCGAAGCTGCGCGGCTCCATCACCACCACTTCACTGGTGGGTGGGTTTACGCCCGGTAATCCAATCACGTTGCTCCCCATACTGCCCCCTGCTGAGCGATCCCGATGCTGACTGCGCCGATGGCCCCGCGACTCTTCTCGACCGGCAGAGCCCTCCCCCGCTTCCACTCCCCGTTGCCGCCGCCCTCGCGGAAGGGTACTCACTTCCTCCTCTTCGGGGGGAGCAGCCGGTTGGGAACGGCGTCCCTCGTAGAGCAGTTGGTAATCATCCTGCCCTTCCATTTCAGAGTACTCCTCCAGGCCGTCCACGGGATCATTCAGACCCACAAAATCTCTTACCCTGCTCCAGATTCCATTGACATTCATATGCACATCCTCACTACAGGTCATGGGTTTACGGCGAGCGTAGGATTCAGGCTCTTGATTGGATCCTGAGTGGCTCACTCAAGCTAGGGGGCGTCCTTTTATTCTCGGTCAAAGTCTTTCAATAGGCTGAGACAGGGTTTGCTCAGGAAGCTGCCGAAGCAGGTGGGGGCTAACGTAGGTTAACAAAACCCCATTGATTCGACGACTAGAGTTTACCCAGAAGAAGTGAAGATGTCATCTCACTTGCCAAGCCGTTGTTTGGCAGGATTGAACTCTGCTCCCCGTCTGGATTGAGCCCACGTTAACGGAAGTAACGCAAATGATTACAAATTTCCCCAAAATTTCCCCCATAGGGCAAATCCTGGGCGGGATCCCCCCGCTTTTGATCGAGCAAAGCCAAACTCTCGCCCCGAAGGTACCCCGCAGGGCGACTCCGGAGTTCGCGGCTTTACACAAAATTTAATCACAATTTAACAGCTTCACAGAGGCCACATCTATTTCCGCTCGGCGTCGGCAAACAAAGCGCGCCCCAGCCGGATCAAGTTAGAGCCTGCTGCCACCGCCAGGAGGTAATCGTCGGACATGCCCATGGAGAGGGTGTGCACCTGCAGATGTTCATAGCCGCTGCGCTGGATGTAATCGGCCAGTTCGGCCAGCTTGCGAAACAGGTCTAGGGCCGCCTCTGAGCTCAAGCCCAAAGGCAAAATGGTCATCAGGCCCACAATTTGCACCTGCAGCAGTTGGTTCAGTTCGGGGAGGCTCTGCAACAGATCGGGGATGAGCCAGCCGAACTTATTGGGATCCGGAGCCAATTTAACCTGCAGGCAAAGCTTGGGGGTGAGGTGCAGCTCCCAGGCTTTTTGGTTGATCAGCTTGGCCAGGCGCAAGCTATCGACGCTGTCGATCCAGGCAAATTGCTTGAGGGCCGGTTTGACTTTGTTGGTCTGCAGATGCCCGATCAAGTGCCAGACGATATCGGTCAGATCTTGCAGTTGCCCTTGTTTGACGGCGGCCTCTTGCACTCGACTCTCCCCAAAGTGGCGGATCCCAGCCCGATAGGCGGCGCGGATGTGGTCGGCAGTGTAGCCTTTGCTCACTGCCATGATCTCCACATGGCCTGGGATCTGGGCTCGGATGGCCTGAATGCGGCTGTGGATGAGCTGCTCGTCAAGGGGCATCGTCAGGTCAGCAGGCCGGGGATCTCTATCCCCATTCTCGTTCCAATTGGCAACAATGCTCTGGGATAGATTTTTGCAGAACCCAGAGCCAACGGGCTGTCCGCTACCGCTGCCAGGGATCCGGTCGGGAGATGATCACGCGGGTGCCGGGCGCCAGTTTGCGCGCGTAGTCCAACTGCACCACTTCTGGGTTTTGCTTCAGGGCTTCCCCCTGGAGGCGAATGGCTTGGGCTTCTCCTTCTGCCAGGATCACCAATCGTTGTTTTTCCAGCTCTGCTTTTTCCACGAGGAAGCGTTCCCGCTCTTTCTCTTGCTCGGCAATTTGCTTTTGCTCGATGGCCGTTTGGAATTGGTCGGAGAAGCGGACATTGCGCAGCAGCACGTTTTGCAAGATCAGGTCATTCTCAGCAAAAATGCTGGAGAGCTGCCGCTCCACATTTTCCTGGATCTGCTCGCGTTCTTCCGAGAAAACGGCGATGGCGCGGTGCAAAGCCAGTTCATTGCGCACTACCGTCCGCACCTCTGGGCGAATCACTTTGTCCACGTAGGAAGGGCCAATGGTCTGGTGCAGGTGGGCCACTTGGTCGGGATCCAAGCGAAAGCGCACCGAGACATCGAGGGAGATCTGCTGGCCGTCGGCGCTGAGCACTTTCAACGCATCATCCCCCTGGTTTTCGGAGCGTTGGGAGGCCATGGTGTAGGTTTGGGTGCGCACGTCGTAGAAGATAGGCGTTTCCACCAGCGGCAGCAGGAGGTGCAGCCCTTCTCCCAGCGGCTGCGGCTTCAGCCCCGTCAGGGAGTTGAACACCACGGCCCGTGTGCCGGCAGGCACCACCACCAAGCACTGCAGCAAGGTGGCCAAGAGGATCAGCAGCAATGCCCCACCCACCAAGGGAATCCAGGACAAAGCGGGAAGTTCAAAAGCAGGACGACGGGGGTGGGCCGATTTCACAGGTGTGTTACCCAAAAACCTAAAGAACTCGAACAGGTGCCCCGGGGATGGCCGGCCAAGCTCTTCTTGAGCTTAACCCAAGGCCGCAGCCAAGATCTGATAGGCCAGTTTGGCGACCGTGAAGGCGCTGCGGCGATCGGTTTCCCGTTCTCCCGTGACCGACAGCTCGACCACATCGGCGCCGATGATTTGCCGTTGCTGTCCTAGTGCCCGAATCAGCTCCACCGTCTCCCACCAGCCCAAACCGCCGGGTTCGGGGGTACCGGTGGCTGGCACAACAGCGGGATCCAGCCCATCCACATCCACCGTCAGGTAAACCTGGGGGCCCAAGGTGGCAATCACCTCTGGGATCCACTCCTGGGCTGGCTTGGTGTGCAAGCTGTGGGCAAAAAAGGTGTGCAGACGGCGCTCGCGAATGGTCTGGCGGTCTTCGGCGCAGATGGAGCGGATCCCCACTTGGGTGAGGCGGCTGCCCACTTGCTCCACCACGCGGGCCATAGCAGAAGCATGGGAATAGCGGGATCCCTCGTAGCTATCTCTCAGGTCGCAGTGGGCATCGATTTGCAGGACGTGCAGCTCCGGATAATGGGCCAGGTGGGCAGCAATCAGGGGCCCGCTGATGGAGTGCTCCCCACCAATGGAAAGCAGGAACCGCCCCGGTCTCACCCACTCGGCAGCGCGACGCTGGATTTCGGCCATAGCCAGCTCCTGGGCGGAAGATCCCAGACCTTCCAACTCCACCGGGGGGGCCGTCCAGTAGCGGGAGATCTCTTCCGAGAAGTCGGGGTGAAGAGCTGGCTGGCGATCCCGTACCTCGTCGTAGATCTCCACATAGGCAGAAGCCTGCAACAGCGCCTGAGGGCCTTTGGCGGTGCCTTTGCCATAGGAGGTGGTGGCCTCGTAGGGGACGGGCAGGAGAATTGCTTGGGCCATCTCCGGATCCGGCTCAGGCAGGCCCAGGAAGGGGAAGGGAGAGCGATACATGATGGCTTGCAAGAAGGGATCCCTATTCTATTGAATCTATTGAAGAATTGTGGTGAGCCAAAAGGACTGGGATGATGGGGTAAAGAGGGATCCCTTGTGGGATTGAGGCAAACCCTCTAGACTGAGCAAAGGCTTCCCCAAGCCCAGTTTTAGCAGCCATTTGTTTTCACTCCTCTTAGACTGCCTTTCCACAAGCTGACGAGCCTATGACCACTGCCTCTCACGCTGCTCTTTTCGACGCTCTGGCCCAACGTCGGGCCCTCAAGATCATCAGCGGTCTACAAAACTTCGACCTGCAGTCGGTTCTGAGCATCACCCGCGCCGCCCAACAGGGAGGGGCCACTTGGGTGGATATCGCTGCCAGCCCCGAATTGGTGCAGCGGGTACGCGCCCAGATCGATCTGCCCATCTGTGTGTCGGCGGTGGAGCCGCAGCAGTTGGCCGCAGCCGTACAGGCAGGAGCAGACATGGCCGAGATCGGCAATTACGACAGCTTCTACCCTTCAGGCCGCATCTTCTCCGCAGCGGAAGTCCTAGACCTTACCCGCCGAACCCGCTCTCTTCTGCCCCGCACGCTCTTGTCGGTAACCGTTCCCCACACTCTGCCTCTGAATCAACAGGCAGAATTGGCCGAGAAACTGGAGGATCTGGGAGCCGATCTCATCCAAACCGAGGGCAGCACCAGTGCCGAGCCGGTTCACGGGGGATCCCTGGGCCTGATCGAGAAGGCTGCCCCCACCCTGGCCGCCGCCTATGAAATTAGCCGTGTCGTCTCGGTACCGGTTATCTGCGCTTCCGGCCTCTCGACGGTAACAGTGCGCTTGGCCATTGCTGCCGGCGCTTCAGGTGTAGGGGTGGGCAAAGCTGTCAGCCGGCTCCAGGATGAAGTGGCCATGGTGGCTCAAGTGCGGGCATTGGTGGAGGCCTTGGGAGGATCTCGGATCCCTGCCCTTGTCTAGGTCGATGTCTGACCGGTAAAAGTTGACCCTCTTGCGCCAGCGTGCGCTGGTGCATTTTTTTTAGATTTTCTTGGACAAGCAGGGAATAAGTAGGTAAGTAGGGCAGCTGAGGGTTGAGATCAGCCGCTAGAAGTTTTGCTGCTCACCAAATTTTCGGGCTGGAGGCCCGCACCATAGCCGCAGGCTTGGTGTCGAGAGGAAAGCCCTCCTCCATATAGGTTTGCTGGTCAAAAGTC
>NZ_JBSSBV010000036.1:0-28122 GCF_054059115.1 Thermostichus sp. MS-CIW-26 | reverse complement strand
CTCCGTCCCGCTAACGCGAATGGAAACAAACAGAATGCTATCGCTGCATAGTTGAACAGTGATGTTCAGCAGTGTTCAGCGTAAATGTATCAGATACAGTTGAGGCTTAGCTGGCCTGCTGTAGGAGCAGATCCAACTGGCCGCGAGCCTCTAGCGCGTAAAGATCGTCGCAGCCGCCGATATGCTGGTCGTTGATGAAAATTTGCGGCACCGAACGGCGGCCGTTGGCCCGCTTGGCCATTTCCGCCCGTGCTGCCTCGTCTCCATCGATGGCGTACTCGATATACTTCACGCCTTTGCGATCCAGCAGTTGCTTAGCCCGGATGCAAAAGGGACAAAAACGCCAGGTGTAAATCTCAACAGTCATAAGTAAAGTAACAAACGCTTTTACACACACTAACATTTCCGTGCGGTTGGGATCCCTTTCCTTGCAAACCTGGGGTTTTCTGCCTCCCATGGTCTAGTTGGCTTCCTTCCAATTGTGGCCAATTTGGATATCCACCACCAGCGGTATGGAGAGGGGCACTGCTCCTTCCATTTCCCTTTGGATCAGCGGTTTTAGGGCCTGCCATTCCGAGGGATCCACCTCAAACACCAGCTCATCATGCACTTGCAGGAGCAAGCGGGAACGAAAGTTCTGCAGCTTTTGCCGCAGGCGCACCATTGCTACTTTGATAATGTCCGAGGCGGATCCCTGAATGGGAGCATTCACAGCTGCCCGCAATTCCGCTTGTTTGCGATGGCCTGTCAGACGAGACAAATTGGGAAAATAGCGACGGCGACCCAAGATCGTTTCCACATAGCCATGCTTTTCCACAAAGGCTTCAGTGGAGCGCAGATAGGCAAAAATGCCGGCGTAGCGCTCGTTAAATCGCTGTAAAAATTGCTTGGCTTCCGACAAAGAAACCCCCGCAGTGCGGGCAAAGCGCTGCGCTCCCATGCCGTAGATCACCCCATAGTTAATCGTCTTGGCCAGGCGACGTTCTTCGCTGGTTATTTCTTGTTTTTCCAGGAGCAGGCGGGCGGTTAGGGTGTGCACATCTTCTCCTGAGCGAAAACCTTCCACCAGGGCAGGTTCTTGGCTGAGATGGGCCAAAATACGCAGCTCAATTTGAGAGTAATCTGCTGCCGCCAATAGCCATCCCTCTTGGGGAATAAAAGCTTGTCGAATCCGGCGACTGAACTCGGTGCGAATGGGAATATTTTGCAAGTTGGGGTTTGAGGAGCTGAGCCTGCCGGTGGCAGTAACGGTTTGGTTAAAGTCGGTGTGGACTCTGCCGGTATCGCTTCTTACCAGGGCAGGCAGAGCATCCACATAGGTCGATTTCAGCTTGGCCAAGGTGCGGTATTGCACGATGGTTTCGATGAGAGGATGATCCCCCTCTAGCTTTTCTAAAACTGAGGCATCAGTGGAATAGCCAGTAGCCGTTTTGCGGGTTTTGCGAATGTCCAATTTCAGCTTTTCAAAGAGCAGGGATCCCAGTTGCTTGGGAGAATTGAGGTTAAAGGTTTCTCCAGCCTGGGCATAAGCTTTCTGCTCCAAACTTTGCAGCTCTTGTTCCAGCTCTTGGGAAAATTGCCTCAGAAACTCGGTATCAACGCGAATGCCGATCCACTCCATCTCTTCCAAAACTTGGGCCAAGGGCAGCTCGACTTGAATAAAAAGATCCCACAGGCGTGGATCGGTTTTCTGCAGCTTTTCGGTGAGGATTGGCACCAGACGATAGGCACAATAGGCATCAGTTCCGCAGTATTCTGCAACTCTGGAAATCGGGATATCGGCAATGGACTGTTCCTTGCCCAGCAACTTTTTGTAGCTGGTGGTTGGCAAACCCAAATGGGTAGCTGCCAAATCGGCCAAGTTGTGGCTGGCTTCTGGATCCAAAACGTAGCTGGCCAACATGGGATCAAACTGGATCCCTTGCAGGCGGATCCCGTGGGCGCGGAAAATGCTCAGGTCGTACTTACAGTTTTGTAGGCTTTTGGGTCGGTTGGGATCTTCCCAGAGGGGCTGCAGGCTTTGTTTCACCAGCTCCCAATCCAGATTGGATCCCTGGCGGTGGCCGATGGGCAAGTAGGCGATATCTCCCTCTGACCAACAACAGCCGATCCCCACCAATTGGGCATCCCGTGGATCTAGGCTGGTAGTTTCGGTATCCCAAGCTACAATTCCTGGGCAGGCCAACAGCTCTTGCCGCAACAGCTCCAGTTGCTCCGGCGTATCGATGATGCGCACCGCCGGCAGAGAAGGGACGGGATCCACGGCAAAATCAAACCACAGGGCTTCGTCAGGAGCGTTTGCGGGATCCCCGGTGGGATTAAAAGCGCCAACCACCTCTGCCTCGGTTGGGATCCCCCCCAAAGCCGTTTGTATTTTGCGCACTTGGGCGATGAAGCTGTGAAACTCCAATTTTTCCAGCAGCGGCAGCAATTCTGCTTGATCAAACCCGGTTAATTTCATGCTCTCCCAGTCGGGAGAAAGAGGAACGTCGCATTTGATCCGAGCCATAAATTGCGAGTGATGGGCCGCCGGGATCCCTTCTTTGAGGTATTGCTGGACTTTTCCTTGGATCTCGTCCAGGTGGTCGAAAATTTCATCCAAACTGCCGTAGCGCTCCAGCAGCTCCACAGCTCGCTTGGGGCCGATCCCTTTCACCCCGGGAATGTTGTCAGAAGGGTCACCACAGAGGGCCTTATAATCCACCACCTGCCAAGGCCAGATGCCCAATTTTTCTTTCACTTGTTCGGGGCCAAACTCGCTGATGCGATCTTTGCTGTTGAGGTGCAAAACCCGAACTCTTCCATCGGTATCGATCAACTGGAACAGATCTTGATCGCCACTTAAGATCTGCACCCGATAATCTTGGGGGGCTAGCCTACTGAGGGTGCCCAAAATGTCATCGGCTTCAAAACCAGGCACCACCAAAATCGGGATGCGTAGTGCCGTCAACACCTGCTTCAGGTTCTCCACATCTTCGATAAACTCCGGTGGCGTTTCCGGGCGGCCTGATTTGTAGGTTTCGTCGGCCTCGTGGCGAAAAGTGGGCTGCCGTGTATCAAAGGCAACGGCTACATGGGTAGGGGTGTATTTGTCCAAGACTTCTAACAGCGATTTCAAAAAGCCAAAGCTGACGCTGGTGGGGATCCCAGTGGAAGTGCGCAACCCCCCCTCGCGGCTGTAGGCAAAGGCGTAGAAGGAGCGATAGGCCAGAGAGTGACCATCCACCAGCAGCAGTGTTGGAGTTTGCCAAGCCATCAGCTGATACCTTGAGGGTGAATCTAGCCTATCGGATCTGGGCTATGGGCAGAAGGGATCCCACATCCGTCTCAAGAACTCGAGCGGCGGGCTGCTGCCGACACCCAATGGCAACTTCTGTAATCACAATCTGTAGGCACAATCTGTAATCACAACTGGCTAGGACGAGATCCAAAAGCCCATCGACGGGCCCGCCAACCCTGATTTCCGTTTTGCGGGCTACAATGCTCATGCCCATTTTTTCAGTTGGTTGGCTCAATCGGCAATACCTAAATTTGTTACCCAGTTGATCACCCAAAGCATTGCCCTCTGGTTCTGGACAAAATACAGCCTGCCACAATGCTCTTCTCTTCTCAGCAAATCCTGCCCCCATCTCTCTACCCACCCCTGCATTGGGGCCTCAAGACCCTCTTTCCCGACGGCCTGTGGGAGTTGCCGGCAGATCCCTGTACCCAGCGGGTGGCCCTGACGTTTGACGATGGCCCTCACCCTGAGTACACCCCTGCTTTGTTGCAGGTTTTGATGGATTTTCAGGTGCCGGCCACGTTTTTTGTGTTGGGAGAACGGGTGCAGCGCTGGCCCCACCTGGCTCGTCAGATCCGCCAACAAGGCCACCGCATTGGCCTTCACGGCTGGCAGCATCGCTCCTTCACCCAGCTTGCCCCTGGAGAGCTTTATCAGAGCCTGAAGCGCAGCCAAACCACCCTCGTGGCTGCCTGTGGCGGGATCCCTGACGATTATCGGGCTGTGCGCCCGCCTAATGGCTTGTTTTGGCCGCAGACGCTTGCGGATTTGCGCCGTTGGGGCTTTTGTCCGGTGATGTGGAGCGTGGTGCCTGAGGATTGGCTGATCCCACCGGTATCGGTGGTGGTGGAGCGGGTGCTGGCCCAGGTGCGGCCTGGCTCCTTAATCGTGCTGCACGATGGGGTACAAGGAGGAGCCCAAGTGGCTGAGGTGACGCGGCAGTTGATCCCAACTTTGAAGAAGCGGGGATTTGAATTTGTCCACTTGCCGGATCCCTGAGATCTTTCCAGTTGGGGAGAAATTAAATACAGTAGAGGCACGCGTAGGCAGGAGAGTCAAGCCATGGGCGCACGCAAGATCATCTACGGCATTTTTGGGCAACGGGCCGGCAGCGTCATCGTCGGAACTTGGAACTGGCTGTGGGGGATCCCGGTGGAGAAAGGCGGCACAGGAGCGGTGATGGTGGCGGAAGAATCCCTACGCACCATGCAGGAGACGGTTCAGCGTCTCACGGAAGCCGTTGCCACCCAAGTGGCTGCCTATCAGCGGGCTGAACAAAAGTACATGCAAAAGGTGCGGGAGTACCAGGCCCTGGAGAACAAGGCTCGCCTGGCCGCCCAACGGGGCGATCAAGAGGCTGCCCGCCTGGCTATGTCCCAAGCGCTGCAAATTGAGGCCATTCTCGGCCCCCTTAAGGAGAACGTGGAAACTGCCGAGCGCTACGTCAACGCCGCCAAGCAAAAGCTGGCCCGCGAGAAAGAGCGATTGGCCGCTTACAAGAGCGAGCTGAGCAACCTCAAAGACATCAACGAGGTGAACCAAGCTCTGGAGCAGATGGCCCGCGTCAACAATTCCTACAACATCGACTCGGCCAAGTCCCAATTTGAGGCGGCGAAGAATGCTATCCAGGCTCGCCAGCTCAGATCCCGAGCCATGAGCGAGCTCTCGGAAGATCGCAGCGAGCAGATTGCTGCCCAATTGGATGAAATGGCCATGGACGATGAAATCTCCCGCCGCTTGGCAATGCTCACCGGCCAAGGAGGTGCCCAGGCCAACCTGCCGCTACCGGATCTGGATTTCGAGAAGCGGCTCCCCCAATAGCGGCAGTTGCTTCCAAGCTTGGGGATCCCTCGCTTTTCAACCCACGTCGGCAACCCCGCTGCTAAGTTGCAGGGGGAGTTTTCCGTTGGGAATTGACGGTCAACGGGCTAGAGGGAGTGCGCTCGTACTAGGATGATAAAGGAACAATAGGCAACCCATCTGAGGAGAGGATCCCAGCAATGTCAGCAGCACGAGGCGCGCATTCTGCCCGATCAGGCCTGTGGCCCACTTACGCAACCAGCCCGTGGCTGTCTAGAGCGCTGTTGCTGCTCTGTGTCTGCCTCAGCTTGGTGGTCGGTGCCTGTTCCGCAGGCTCTAACCTGCGAGCCTACAGGGATCCCAGCGGAGCCTTTGCTTTTGCTTACCCCAACGGCATGGTGGCGGTCAATCTTGGGCCGGGGAAAGGGCCGGTGGTACTCCTGCGCGACCTGGTGTACGAGACCGAGAACGTCAGCCTGATGATCGCCCCGTTTGACAAGGGGGAGACGATTGCCGATTTGGGCAGCCCGGATGAGGTGGGGCAGTTGGTGGCGGAGAAGATCATTGCTCCTGAGGGATCCGGTCGCTCGGCCAAGCTGTTGTCTGCCGAAGCCTTTGAGCGGCAGGAGCACCCCTATTACCTGCTGGAATACCAAACCGATATGGGATCCCAGCTTCGTCATGAGGTGGTGACGGTAACCGTTCGGCACCATCGCCTCTATACGCTGACGGCCTCTACCCAAGAATCCCGCTGGCCTCAGGTGCAAGCTGCCTTTAGGAACGTGGGCCGCTCTCTGAATGTTTCCTAAAGCTTTTCCTGAGAGGATTTTCTCAAGGGATTGAACCGGGTTGACGGACTTGGGTAGGTTAAGGTTGAGCCCTTTAGAGCTGAGTTATGGTCATTTTAGGTTGGGGGCGAGACGCCTGGGCTACTGAGAAAAGCCTTGTGGTTCCCTGCATTCAACATTTTAGGTGTGGGTGCAGTTCCTAGGTTGCATTGAAATGACCCTACCTACGGGTTCCAGCCGGGCCATCTGGTGCTAGAACGGTAGTGTTTTGAACCTGCGGAGATGGGATCCCACCCCTCTTGGGCTTGCTCTATGACCGTGTACGTGGTTCAGATCAGCGACCTGCATCTGTTTGCCAGGCCCCATCACCGGCTGCTGGGGGTGGACACGGAAGCCTCTTTCCTGCAGGTGCAAAAGGCCATTGCCGCTCTGGATCCCTTGCCGGATCTGCTGCTGCTCACCGGAGATCTCTCTCAAGATGGCAGTGCAGCATCCTACGCTCGTTTGAGAGCCCATTTGCAGGCTCTCCCCATCGATACTTACTGGTTGGCAGGCAACCACGATCGCCTGCACAACATGAACCAAGAGCTCCACGCCGAGCGGCTATTCGGGGACAAGAGCTTCAGCCGGGAAAATTGGAGTTTTATTTTATTGAACTCCCTCGTGCCCGGCAAAGACAGCGGTTACCTGACGGATCGCACGCTGCTGTGGCTGAAACAAGAATTGCAGCGGAGCAAAGCCGCCCAACACCATGTTTTGTTGGCCTTGCACCATCCCCCTTTTTCGGTGGATTCTGCCTGGCTGGATCAAAGTGCCCTGCAGCAGCCGGAGCGGTTGTTTGGGGTTCTGGACGAGTTCGACCACATCCGCCTCGTTGTATTCGGCCATATTCACCAAGACCTGCACCGCCGGCGGGAGGGGGTTGATTACCTGGCTTGTCCCTCAACCTGTGTGCAATTTCGTCCCAAGAGCCCCCAGTTTGGCCTGGAGGTAATTCCCCCTGCCCTGAGGCAGATATGGTTGGAGCGAGATGGCAGCTTCAAAACTCAGGTTCAACGGGTGGGAGCTGCTCTGCAACGGCCCAACCTGGCCCTGAAGGGATATTAGCTCTCCCCCTCTTGAACCTCTGTGGGGGGTAACCCGATGGCCTGCCCCAAACAGACGCTGGCCCCCAGCAAGGCCAACCACCCCGGCAGCAGCGACAGGAAGGCCACTGCAGCCACCAGGGTATTGTTTCCCCCTTGCAAAAGGCTGTAGAGCAGCATTGGCAGCGTGAGAACCCGCCCACCGCCGACAAAGAAGGTGAGCAAAAATTCGTTCCAAGAGATCAAAAAGGCAAATACCGCCCCAATGGCTGCCCCAGGGGCAATGAGGGGCAACGTTACCTGCCACCACACCTGCCAGGGATCCGCCCCCAAACAGCGGGCCTGCGCCTCGTAGCCGCGGTCGAAACGGGCGAACACACTGCCCATCACCAGAGCCATGTAGGGAATGGTGGGGATCAGATGCACCAGCACCACCCCCAGCAGGGCACCGTCTAGCCGCAGGCGAATCAGCACCCCTTGGATCCCCATCAGCACAGCCAGAGGAGAGGTGATGACGGGCAACAGCAACAGCAGGCGCAGCCAGGCGGGCACAGGATGGGTGCCCAAAACTCGTCCCGCCGGGATCCCCACCCCCAGGGCCAGCAGGGTGGTGAACAGGGCAATTTGCAAGCTCTGGCCGAAGGCTGCCCGGAACTGGGATCCCCAGCTCAGCAGTTGCTGCCAACCGGCTATGCTCCATGCCCGGGGCAGGGCATCGGGAAAATACCAGGCCCGCGTGAAGGCCCAAAGGGCCAGCACCCCAAAGGGCAAAGCCCAAAGGAGGGCCACTCCGGCCACCCCAAGGCGGAGCAGGGATCCCCCAATCCATCTGCGTCCTTTCACGGCTTTCTCCAAGGACTCCGTCCCGCTGAGCCAAACGGCAGCTGCAGAAAGGATACTCTGGCTGCAAACAGCCCTCCGATTAGGCTGACCACCGCTGCCGAGACAGCCAGCAGGATGATCCCCAGCGCCACCGCCTGCTGCCGCTGCTCCAGGTTGATGTGGGTGAAGCGCTGATAGATCAGAACGGGCAAGGTGCGCGGGTAGGTGGGCCCCAAGAGCAAGGGAACCTCAAAAGCGCTGAAGACGAAACCGAAGATGAGGATCCCGGTGGCCAGCAGCCCCGGCCTCAGCAAGGGCAGGGTCACATACCAAAACGTTTGGGCGGCAGAAGCCCCCAGCAGCCGAGCCTGTTGCTCCAGCTCGGATCCCATCCCGCGCAGCAGCGTCAGCGCCACCAGAGCGGCAAACGGGATCTCCTTCCAAAGCCAATAGAGCAACACCCCCACATAGCCGCGGTCGTTCACCCACAAGGGAAAATCCTGATCCGAGGCAATCCAGCCCAGTTGGAAGGCCAGCCGCGCCAGCCAACCGCTGGGCCCCAGCAGCAGCAGCATCCCCGCCACCCCCACCAAATGAGGAATCGGCAGCGTCAGCTGGCCAAGCCAGATGGACCACCCCCCCACCCCCCGCAACAGCAGCGCCAGTCCCAGCCCCAAAACCAGCGCCAACCCCGTTGCCAACAGAGCGATTCTGAGGCTGAGCAACAGGGATCCCCCGACTTCCGCATCCCGCAGCAGCTCCCCATACCCCTGCAGGGTAAACCCCCTCTCGCCCAGGCCGTAGAGGCCCACACTCTGGGCCAGAGCCAGCAGCAGCCCCCCGCCGTAGAGCAGGCCCACCAACCCCAACGCCGGCAAAAGCGGCCCATACTGCCGGATCCCCTTAAGCCCCACCGGCCCAGATCCCCGTCCATTTAAGCTATTCATTGAGCCAGTCCCAAGAGCTGCCTCACGAGAGAATTCAAGATGGGAGCGGATCCCTCGACGATCAAGCGATCAAGACTGCCTAGTGCTCCACACCGCCAACGCGACCAACCATTGCGATCTTCACATCCCATGGAGAGAACCCTAGACCAGATTAACCAACGCATTGCCAAAGGCCAGGTGCGGGTGTGGACGGCCCTGGAAGCCAAAGCCAAGCTGGCCACCTTGGGGATCCAGGAAGCCTTTGAGCAGGTGGATGTGATCACCACCGGCACCTTTGAGCCAATGGAGTCTTCAGGAGCCATTGTGAACCTGGGCCATACGGATCCGCCCATCAAGATTCGCCAAGCTTGGCTGAACGGGGTACCGGCCTATGCCGGATTTGGCGCGGTGGATCTTTACCTGGGGGCAGCCCAACCCAGCGAGCAAGCGGATCAAGCCTATGGGGGCGGCCATGTCATTGCCGACCTGGTGGCGGGCAAGCGCGTCCATTTGCGGGCCATCGGCCAAGTGACCGATTGTTACCCCCGCGCCGACTACGAGACCACCCTGACTCGGGATCAGCTCAACCAGTTTTACCTGTTCAACCCCCGCAATGCCTACCAAAACTTCATCGTCGGGGTGAACGGCGGGGATCGGCCTTTGTACACCTACTTGGGTCTGTTGGAACCGCATCTGGGCAATGCCGTCTATTCCAACCCGGGAGAGCTATCCCCCTTGTTGAACGATCCCCTGTTGCGCCGGGTGGGGATCGGCAGCCGCATCTTTTTGGGAGGCGGCATCGGCTACGTCGCCTGGGAGGGCACCCAACACTTTCCGCTGCAAAAGCGATTGCCCAACCAAACTCCCATCGGCCCGGCGGCCACTCTAGCCCTGATTGGGGATGCCAAGCAAATGCAGGCGGAATGGGTGAGGGGCTGCTACTTCCGCAACTACGGCCCCAGCTTGATGTTGGGGGTCGGGATCCCCATCCCCATCCTTGCTCCTGCGGATTTAGAGGCCATTGCCATTCGGGATGAGGAGTTGGTTGCCCCCGTGATTGACTTTTCCATTCCCCGCCGGGTGCGGCCCACCTTTGGCTTAGTGAGCTATGCCCAACTCAAATCTGGCCAGATCACCCTCAATGGCCGCAAGATTCGCACCGCTCCCCTGGCCAGCTTGCGCCGCTCCATACAAATTGCCGAAATCCTCAAGCAGTGGATAGAAAGCGGCCAATTTACCCTCACCCAACCTGTCGCCCCCCTGCCCCTGGATCGGGAGTTTCTCCCCCAAAACCCTCTCAGGTGACGTCCTCCCCTCAATGAATTGGGGGCCTCCTCAAGCGGATGCACGCAGCGCTTTGGTTCGGGGACACCGTGCCCCCCTACTTTTGGGGTAAAGCGGCTCTCCAGAAGAACCGCTACCGGAATTCGCCCTGGCAGCAACTTCTCCAGGCAACCCCATCAACCCCACTTCAGGTGCTGTCTCAACAACTGAGCGTGCTGAGCCGATTGCCTCGCCCACAGGTCAGCTTGGGCAGGGCTGAGAGCTAGGCTCTCTGAGTAGCAGGCCAGCCAAGCTTGGTGTAAGGCTTCAGGATCGGTGGGCATCTCCTGCAGATCCCAGCCAGGCATGCCCAATTCCTGGAGCAGCGTTTTCACCTTGGGATCGTAGCTGAGACCAAAACAGGCGCAGCCCTCTGCCGCCGCCATCACCAATCCGTGGTAGCGCATGGTGATCGCCAGCCTGACACCCCGAAAGACTCCTTTCAATAGACAGGGATCCCGAATTTCCAGCACTTGGCTACGGTGGGGTAGGCGCTGCTGAAGCTGCTGAGCCAAGTGGTAGTCTGGCCCAAGGTCAGGGGATCCGGGAGGAGCCAGCTGAAAGGGCACGAAGAGAAGGTATGCCCCCGTGGAAGCCTGGAGACGCTGTAAACCCTGGCTCAAAGCTTCTAGACAGGCTCCAGTCAGTTGCGGATGCGGACGCAAGACCACAGCAATGCGGGGCTGAGGCCACGTTTCCCATTCCGGCAAGGTTTTGGACGGCAAACTCCAGACGGGATCCGGAGCCACCTGGTGAGGGATCCCCCACTCTTGCAGCCATTGGGAGGCAACCCCATCCCGCACACTGATGGCCGTGCAACCTGCCAACGAGCGACGGGCCAGTGCACGAATCCACCCCCGCTGCAGCGGCCCGATCCCTTGGGCCCAGGCAACGGTTCTTAGCCCCCATCGCTGGGCTAGGCCCATCACCCCCAGGTAGTAGAGAGGGCTGCGCCAACTGGTGCGATCCTGCAGCAGGCCACCTCCACCCCAGATGAAAGCCTGGGCCTCCTGGAGACAGCGCCGTAAAGCCAAACTGTTGAAGCGCGGATAGGCCAGCACCCCATAGGTGGCAGCCGTTTCGGCAGGGCGACGGGAGAGCACCACCGGCTGTACGGGGCTGGGCAACTGCTCTAGCTCTCGTAAGAGAGCCAGCAACAACGCCTCATCGCCGGCATTGCCGTAGCCGTAGTAGCCACAGATCAAAACCTGTGGCCGTTTCATCGAGTCCATCTGAGTAACAGGGATCCTAACTCACCCACAGAGTCCTGTGAGGTTGGAAAAGGCCGCGACGGCAAACCCTAGTTGGATGATGACTCCCTGAGCCATTGGATCAAATCGGCCAGGGTTTGGAAGTCCAACAGCGCTTCCGCCAAAGCCTCCAGTTGCTCGGTAGGTAAGAGGCGGATGGTTTCAGACAGGTCTTCCGGCAAAGATCCCAGCTTGCGCCGCAGTTGACTCAGAGTCAGTCGAGCTGCTTCTTGCTGCAGACCCTGTTGCAGACCTTGCTGCAGACCCTGTTGCAGACCTTGCTCTAGACCTTGTTTCAGGCCCTCCTCTCGCCCTTCTTTGAGGGCTTCTGCTCGCCACATCTGATAGATGGTCGATTCCCGCACAGCCAAACCTCCCAGAACCCTGCTGATTTCCTCTGGCGTCCATGTTAATCCTGCCAAGACAGCAGTGGCCGCTTTCACCTCTTGCCGTAGCTTTGGATCCTCTATCTCTGCTATTGCTCTGGCCACTTGGCGGAGTCGCGGCTCCGGGTTTTCCGGATCTGCCAACACGGCTAAAGGCAGGAGTCCTGGATATTGAGATAGCACCTCCGGATCTTGTTCCCACAGGCGCAAGACCTCAAAGCGATGAGAAAGGGATCCCCGTTGAAAAGAGGTTTGGTACGCCCGTTCTGACTGGGTTTTTCTCAGGTAGATGACAATCTGCCGCACCTCCTGGTCGGGATAGCGACGGAACAGGCGCAGGCAGTAGTCGGCCATGCGCAAGGGAATGTCGGGATCCGGATCGGTTTGAAACTCCAGATGCAAAATCAGGTTTTGGGCCCTCAGCAGGATGAGGGAGTCCGCGCGAATGGGCTCGCTGGAGAGCTCCGTTGGCTGGAGCTGGATCAAGGGAACCGGGGATCCCAGCAGCCACCGGGCAAAGGACTCGGGGAACCATTCCACCAAGTACTTGCAGACGTTATCGTAGGCCACAGGATCCCTTTCCTACAAAAGCCGATTCTCCCGATGGCCCCTCTGCCGAGATCAGCCGTAGTACCCTTGGTTGATGCGGTTTTCCAGTTGGTTAGCCCCTTCCTGATACTCGCCAAACACGAAGTTCTCGGCGTTGGCTTTGATCAGGGCCTTTTGCTGCTCTGTCAGGCCTGAGATCTGCAACATGTCTTCCAGACTCTTGTAGGGGGCATTTTTCACCAGGATGCGAGCTAGGGTGGGATAGAAGCCGGGCAGTTGGCGGTAGTTGCGCAAGATGGTGTTGTTCACGTCAATCGGAGTGTCCAAGTGCTTTACCGGGGGAAGCTCTGCGGCCCTGGCCACAACAGGGATCCCCAAAGGAGCGAAGCACAGACAGAGCACTAACACCACACGAACCAAGATGGACAGCAGCCAGCGCATAGCATCACTTCTCCAAGCAGAATCCAAAAGGCTCATCTGTATAGGTTGCTAACATTCTCCGACCATCTAGTGTCTCATCCCCTCCACCCCGAATCGAGGGCCAAGACAGGATTTGGATCCCGACAGAAACAATTTTTAACAACTATGATCAGGAGACAGTCTTTCTTGCTCTCCCTTTCTCGGCTATCGCACCATGTCCGACTTGGCCCTTCTCCACTCGACTCGACTTGACCCCCCCAGCCGGGATCCATCTCCAGGGATCCCACAACCCACGCCTTCTCCGGAGCTGGAGTTGCTGGGGCAGACCGAACTCTTTCTCAGACGGCACATTGGGCCGGATGCCCGGCAAATTGGGCAGATGTTGCAAGCGTTAGGGCTGAGTTCGCTGCGGGAGCTGGTGGAAAAAGCGGTGCCGCCGGCCATTCGCAGCAGCCGGCCTTTGCAATTGGGATCCCCTTGCCCTGAGCAGCAGGTGTCGGCGGAACTGCAGGCAATGGCGGCCCAGAACCAGGTGTGGCGCTCCTTTTTGGGCATGGGCTATTCCAACACCCTGACGCCACCGGTGATTCAGCGCAACATCCTGGAAAACCCTGCCTGGTACACCCCCTACACCCCCTACCAAGCCGAGATCGCCCAGGGACGACTGGAGGCCCTGCTCAATTTCCAAACGATGGTGATCGACCTGACGGGGATGGAGATCGCCAATGCTTCCCTGCTGGACGAAGCCACCGCAGCCGCCGAAGCCATGGCTCTTGCCTACACCTTGGCAGGCAAGGGATCCCCAGTTTTCTGGGTGGATAGGGGCTGTCATCCCCAGACGATTGCCGTGGTGCAGACGCGGGCAGAGCCCTTGGGGATCCAGGTGCGCATAGCCGATCCAACAGAACTCTCCCTGGAAAAGGGTTTTGGATTACTCCTGCAGTATCCCAGCACCTATGGGGAAATCCGGGACTACCGGCAGTTGGTGGAGCAGGCTCACCAGAAGGGGATGGTGGTGGCGGTGGCTGCCGACCTGCTCAGCTTGACCCTATTGCAACCCCCAGGAGAGTGGGGAGCGGACATCGTGGTGGGATCCACCCAGCGCTTCGGGGTGCCTTTGGGCTATGGTGGCCCCCATGCAGCTTACTTCGCCACCCGCGAGGCCCACAAGCGGCTGCTGCCAGGACGGCTGGTGGGGATTTCTCAGGATGCTCAAGGCAAGCCGGCCCTGCGCTTGGCGTTGCAGACCCGCGAGCAGCACATCCGGCGGGACAAGGCCACCAGCAACATCTGCACTGCCCAGGTGCTTTTGGCGGTGATGGCTTCTATGTATGCCGTCTACCACGGCCCCCGCGGCTTGCGACACATAGCCGAGCGCATCCACCGCCAGGCCCATCACTTGGCCACCGGGATCCGTCAGTTGGGTTATGAGGTGGGGCCAGAGCATTTCTTCGATACCTTCTGGGTCAAGGTAGCTTCTCCAGAGCAGGTGCAGGCGATCCAGGCCGGCGCTGCCCAGCGACAGATCAACCTACGCCAGATCGATGACCAGACGCTGGGGATCAGCTTGGATGAGGCTACCACCGCTCAGGATCTGCGGGATCTGTGGGAGATCTTTGCCGGAACCCTTCCCCGCAGCGGAACGGAGTCCTTACCGCCAGCTTGGGATCCCGACAGCCCAGAGCTGGACTTGGGCCAGAGCCTGCCGCCCCAGCTCCTGCGCGCCACACCCTACCTCACTCACCCGGTCTTTAACCGTTACCACTCGGAAACTGAGCTGCTGCGCTATATCCACCGCCTGCAAAGCCGGGATCTGGCTCTCACCCATTCCATGATCCCCTTGGGCTCTTGCACCATGAAGCTGAACGCCACGGTGGAGATGATGCCGGTCACCTGGCCGGAGTTTGCCCAGCTCCATCCTTTTGTGCCCCTGGAGCAGGCCCGCGGCTACCAAGCCCTCTTTGCCCAGTTGGAAAAGATGCTGGCGGAGATCACCGGCTTTGCCGGAGTTTCTCTGCAGCCCAACGCCGGATCTCAGGGGGAATATGCCGGCCTGTTGGCCATCCGCCGCTACCACCAAGCCAGAGGGGAAAGCCGGCGGCAGGTGTGCTTGATCCCCACCTCGGCCCACGGAACCAACCCGGCCAGCGCCGTGATGGCGGGGATGCAGGTGGTGAGCGTAGCTTGTGATGAAGCCGGCAATATCGACATTGAGGATCTGCGGGCCAAGGTGGAGCAGCACCGGGAGCGGCTGGCCGCCTTGATGATCACCTACCCTTCTACCCACGGTGTGTTTGAGGAAGGGATCCGCGAGATTTGCCAGATAATCCACGAGGCGGGGGGACAGGTGTACATGGATGGGGCCAACCTCAACGCTCAGGTGGGCCTCTGCCGTCCTGCCGAGCTGGGGGCCGATGTCTGCCACCTCAACCTGCACAAGACCTTCTGCATTCCCCATGGGGGAGGTGGGCCGGGGGTAGGGCCCATTGCCGTGGCCCGCCACCTTGTGCCCTATTTGCCTGGCCATCCTGTTTTGCCCGGCTGTAACGGCCCCGTCAGCGCTGCCCCGTGGGGCAGTGCCAGCATTTTGCCCATCTCCTGGGCCTACATTCGCCTTATGGGATCCGCCGGCCTCACCCTGGCCAGCCAAGTGGCCATCCTCAACGCCAACTACATCGCCAAGCGGTTGGATCCCTACTACCCGGTGCTCTACAAGGGGCCGGGGGGATGGGTAGCCCACGAGTGTATTTTGGATTTGCGCCCCCTGAAAAAAAGCGCTGGCATCGAGGTGGAAGATGTGGCCAAGCGCCTGATGGACTATGGCTTCCACGCCCCCACCACCTCCTGGCCGGTGCCGGGGACAATGATGGTGGAGCCCACCGAGAGCGAATCTCTGGAGGAGCTGGATCGCTTCTGCGAGGCGATGATTGCCATCCGCCAGGAGATTGCCGCCATTGAGCGAGGCGAGATGGATCCGGTGCGCAATCCCCTCAAGCTGGCCCCCCACACCGCCGAGGTGGTGGCTGCCGACCACTGGGATCGCCCCTATCCTCGCTCGCTGGCCGCCTACCCGCTCCCTTGGGTCAAGGCCCACAAGTTCTGGCCCAGCGTCAGCCGCATCGACAACGCCTACGGGGATCGCCACCTGGTGTGCAGTTGTCAGCCCTGGCTCGACGAATGATGGCTGCTCTGGAACTTGGCCCAGAAAGGGAGATTGGTTGTATCCAAAGGCGGGATCCGCTATAACCAGTCAGGGATCCCTGGCCAACGGATGAGAAAAACGGATGAGAAAAAATCCCCGTCTTGAGCGGTTCACGTCAGTGGGGCCAAGTTCTTTGCCTATTCTTACTCGGCTAACCCTGGGGCTGTTGGCGGGATCCCTCGTGGCCTGCCGCAAGATGCCTGATCCGGTTGCTCAAGAAGTGGATCAGGATCCCGTGCGGCGTCACATCGGCAAAGATGGCACGCACTTTGAGGCTTCCCTAGGAGATGCCCGCGCCCTTCCCCCTCAGTTTCCCCCTCACTTGCAGTTGCCCAACGCTTCCATCATCTCTTCGGGACAGATTCGGGATCGAGAGGGGGGCCTTGCTTCCCTGATCTTGCAGACCTCTCAGCCTCTGGAGGCGATTGCCGCCTACTATCGCCGCACCCTGTGGGGCCGGGGCTGGGACATCCTCTCGGACATCGAGCAGGCCAACGGGATCCGCACCTTGGTGTTCGAGTCTCCCCCCCACCCCAAAAAGCCTCTCCAACAGGCGGTGGTGCAAGTGGGATCCCCCCGTCGCGGGCCGGATCAGGTGGAATATCGCGATATCTTGATTTTGCTGAGCACCGTATCCCCCTCTGCCACGGCAGAAGACCTCTCTGCGGCCAAGCTCGCTCCCCCAACTTTCCCCTGAGGATGCCCATCTATACCCAGTCAATTCCGATTGCGGCCAGCGTGGCCCAGGTGGATCGCTGCCTCACCGACCTGGAGTTGATGAAGCGCTGGCTCAACCCGCTGTTGGGCTGTGAGGCGGTGGGATCCCCTCTGGCGGAATTGGGCAGCCGCTACCGCTTTTTCCTTCGCTTGCCGTTTGTATCCCCCAGCTTGGATTGCGTGATTACAGAGCGGGCAGAAGGCTTGGTGCAGTGGCAGTTTAAGGGATTTTTTGAAGGAACCGACCGCTGGGAATGCCATCCCCAGCCGGGGGGTACCCTTCTAGTCAATTGCTTCAACTTCCGCATCCCCAGTCCCTGGGTGGCGGCAGGGTTTTACCTGTTGGCAGCAGGGCCGACCCAGCAGGATATGCGGGCCCAGCTCCGACGGCTGAAGGCGGTGGCCGAGGCTTTGGGTTAGGCTGGTGGCAAGTAGTAAAGAAACGTAAAAAACTGCAATGACCAGCAACAGCGGACTGTTTAACCGTCGCTTTGCCGACAACTTCATCCCCCAACCAGCCAACACTTCTCTGGAAATCGGCCAGATTGCCCCCGATTTTGAGCTGCCGCGCGTGCAAGGGGATCCCGTGCGGCTATCGGACTACCGCGGCCAAAAGCCGGTGGTTCTGGCTTTTACTCGTATCTTCACCGAAAAGCTGTTTTGCCCTTTTTGCTACCCCCACATCCAAGAGCTGAAAGCCCGCTACAGGGAGATCCAAGCTCTGGGGGCGGAGCTGCTGATGGTCACCAGCACCGATCCGGTTCAAAGCCAGCAGATTCAAGCAGACCTGCAGCTGCCTTACCCGCTGCTGGTGGATCCCGAGTGCAAAACCTTCCGCCTCTATGGGGTTGGCCAAGCTCTGGGAGCACCCCTGCCGGCCCAGTTCGTTGTGGATCGGGAGGGCAAACTGCGCTTCAAGCATGTTTTCTCCTTTGCCCAGCCCAATGCCGACACCGACGAGGTGCTGCGGGTGTTGCGGGAGGGGCTGCAAACCGGCTGGGATGGAACCCGTAGGGTGGCCCCTATCCCCTTTTTCTAGGGATCGGGCTTCTCTGCCATTGGACTTCCAGGGAGAGAGACTGCGATGTTTGCCCGTCTGGCCCAGAGTGGGGCGCGTCAGGCCGAGATCCTGGAGGTGGTTTTGCGCCACGGTTGGGACTACATGCGCCGCTTGCTCTCTTTTGGCAAGGCTGGGGAACCCCAACTGCCCCCCCCAATGGTGCTGCGCAACATTTTGGTGGATCTGGGGCCGGTCTATGTCAAGCTGGGCCAGCTGCTGAGCACCCGTCCGGACCTGTTGCCGCGAGAGTACATCGAGGCCCTCAGCACTCTGCAGGCCGACGTACCTCCTGTTCCCTGGAATGCGGTGGAGATCCTGCTGCGGCAGCAGTTGCGGCAGCCGTTGGAGCAGGTGTTCAGCAGCCTGGACACAGAGTCGGTTGCGGCGGGATCCATTGCCCAGGTCCATCGGGCTTGTCTGGTCAGCGGCGAGTGGGTGGCCCTCAAGATCCAGCGGCCCGGGCTGGAGGCGGTGGTGGAGCGGGATACGCGGCTAATCCGGGGCATTGCCGAGCTGGTGGCGCAAACGGAGTTCGGCAGGTTGGCAGATGTGGTGGCCTTGGCGGATGAGTTCTGCCGGGCCATTCAAGCAGAGCTGGACTTCACCCAGGAGGCCCGCCACACCGAGCAGCTCCGCCAACAGTTGCAAAGGGGGCGTTGGTTTGATCCGGCCCAACTGGTGGTGCCGCGCATCCATTGGCCTCTCACTACGCCAAAGGTGTTGACGCTGGAGTGGATCGAGGGCCGGCCCCTGTTGGAGGCGGATCGCAGCGACGCGGATCCAGAAAACATCGCCCGCCTCTTGACCCGCGCTTTTTTCCAGCAGATCTGCATTGATGGCTATTTCCACGCCGATCCCCACCCCGGCAACCTCTTTTACTTGGGATCCGGTCGCGTAGCCCTGCTGGATTGCGGCATGATTGGGCGGCTGGATCCGCGTACGCAGCAGATTCTGCTGGAGCTGATGCTGGCCATTGTCAGCCTCGATGCCCAGCGCTGTGCCGAATTGACCCTGGAGTTGGCCCTGCCGGAAAGATCCACGGCCCGCTTGCGGGAGCAGACTGTCAGCTTGGCCCAGCTCCAAAGCGACTACGAGCGCCTTCTGCGGCAGTACTACACCCTGAGCATTGCGGAACTCAACTTCAGCCAGCTCTTTTCTGAGATCCTGCAGGCGGCCCGGCGCAACCAGATCCGCATTCCCGGCAATTTGGGCCTCTGTGCCAAGGCGCTGGCCAATTTGGAAGGGATCGCCCGCCAGCTCACCCCCGACTACAACCTGCCGGAGCAGCTTCGCCCCCTGATGGCGGATGTGTTTCGGGCGCAATTGCTGGGGGAGGCCCCTCTGCCTTCGCTGCTGCGCACGGCTTTGGATTTGAAAAATCTCTCTCTGCAATCGCCGCGCCAGATGGAGCTGCTGCTCAGCCGCATCACCTCGGAAACCCAGCGCTGGAACTTGACCATCCAAGAGCTGGACGGGATCCGCAGCAGCCTGGATCAGTCGGCCAACCGCCTTTCCTACAGCATTGTGGTCGGCTCTCTAATCGTCGGGGCCGCCATCATCTCGGCTCAGACGCAGCGCTTCCAGGTCTTTGGGCTGAGCGAACTCCTCTTCGGCGCGGCCAGCCTGTTGGGGCTGTGGCTCGTCATCAGCATCCTGCGCTCCGGTCGCCTGCGCGGCTAGATTGGCTGAGGTTGGCTTATCAGTGGACTCAGGGCCCTACTGCCCTTGTCTGGATCTCGATGTTTCCAAAAGAACACCAAAACGGTATCAACGCCTCCGCGAGCGATCCGCCAAAAGCCGCAAAGGCCGATTCTTTCGTTCGATCCCTCGACGCCTTGCGCCACAAGGCTTTCCGGCCCCAAAACCCCCTCGCCAAAACTCTTTTTGCCGACTTTTTTCCGGATCCCTCGCAAATGGGCCTTGCATTCCTTGCCCTGCTTGGGTTTAATAGGGGTGGAGTTCCCCCTTCGGGGGGATCCCTAGAAATTGGAAACATCCGGTTCTTCAAGCTCTCGGTGTGAACCTCGAGCTCTGGGTTCCCCCTTCGGGGGGATCCCTAGAAATTGGAAACTTGGAGGGCCAAAGCCCTCGCTCTACGCTTTGCACGGGTTCCCCCTTCGGGGGGATCCCTAGAAATTGGAAACTACACTCAATAAGGCTCTCTGCGCTTTTGGGGAACGCCCCCACGTTCCCCCTTCGGGGGGATCCCTAGAAATTGGAAACTTGTATGTACAAGTACACTAAGGAGCAAATTATTCGCGTTCCCCCTTCGGGGGGATCCCTAGAAATTGGAAACTACTGACACAGAGCGGGTCATCAAGGAGCGTATGCCAGTTCCCCCTTCGGGGGGATCCCTAGAAATTGGAAACGAACCACTCTTTTCCAGAGGGGTCCAACGGGCTTGTCCAGTAGGGTTCCCCCTTCGGGGGGATCCCTAGAAATTGGAAACAGTCCTTTAGATAGGCTTCTAGACCCCCGTAATTTGCAGTTCCCCCTTCGGGGGGATCCCTAGAAATTGGAAACCAGAGGATTAGCGCGAAATAGCAGTAACCGCGGTTGTCCACGGGTTCCCCCTTCGGGGGGATCCCTAGAAATTGGAAACAAGGTATTTAACCCCCCGCTTGGTGTACACTGTATGAAGTTCCCCCTTCGGGGGGATCCCTAGAAATTGGAAACTACAAAGTAGTGGGGGTGGTGTGTACCGTACCCCTGTTCCCCCTTCGGGGGGATCCCTAGAAATTGGAAACGGTGAGAGTTTTGTCCTGGATGGGACCGGTAAGACTAGGGACGTTCCCCCTTCGGGGGGATCCCTAGAAATTGGAAACCTCCCGTAGTTACAACGGTAGACGGAAGCATATGCCTCGATGGGTTCCCCCTTCGGGGGGATCCCTAGAAATTGGAAACCATGAGCTAACTGAGGAGCAGGAGGCTTCTGTCAAATTTGAGTTCCCCCTTCGGGGGGATCCCTAGAAATTGGAAACTCGTAAAACTGCTCCCGTGACCCCTCACGGCAGAAATAGTTCCCCCTTCGGGGGGATCCCTAGAAATTGGAAACCATGTCAATAATTCTTGACTCGTGTTCGTATACTACTTGAGGTTCCCCCTTCGGGGGGATCCCTAGAAATTGGAAACTCGGTGAATGGCGCATTGATATTATACACGTACTCAAGTTCCCCCTTCGGGGGGATCCCTAGAAATTGGAAACTAGAAGTACAACTCATCAGATGATGCGGGATTGTAGTACGTTCCCCCTTCGGGGGGATCCCTAGAAATTGGAAACCAGTCAAATTAGAGCAGCTGGTATCTGGGATAAGTCCGCTGTTCCCCCTTCGGGGGGATCCCTAGAAATTGGAAACTAGCTCATTGCAATAGCGCAATAACACCTGCATCCGTAAGTTCCCCCTTCGGGGGGATCCCTAGAAATTGGAAACCTGATTAACCTTAATCGCTCCTCTTCAGTTTGATTATTCGTTCCCCCTTCGGGGGGATCCCTAGAAATTGGAAACCTTCTAGAATTAACCAGTAGCCGCGATAGCGGCATACCGTCAGTTCCCCCTTCGGGGGGATCCCTAGAAATTGGAAACCTCCCTTATCGGAGTAGAAACAACACCCAGGTGAAAGTTCCCCCTTCGGGGGGATCCCTAGAAATTGGAAACTTTACGGGATAGAAAGAACACCCAGGTGTGTGAACCGTTCCCCCTTCGGGGGGATCCCTAGAAATTGGAAACGCTTCCCAATCCTGTTCCACCCCTGTTCGAGTATAATGTTCCCCCTTCGGGGGGATCCCTAGAAATTGGAAACAACAGATCGAATTGCAGAGGCTAGAGCACCAGCGGCAGGTTCCCCCTTCGGGGGGATCCCTAGAAATTGGAAACCCAATTCCGGATCACCAGATCGATAGTGGTACACCCAGGGTTCCCCCTTCGGGGGGATCCCTAGAAATTGGAAACATTGACTAAGTGAATTTGGATGGTCCAAGAAATATATGTTCCCCCTTCGGGGGGATCCCTAGAAATTGGAAACTACCTCGGTATCTTCGGCAATACCGATTCGTTTCCATCCCGTTCCCCCTTCGGGGGGATCCCTAGAAATTGGAAACACTTTACCAGGAACTCCGTAGAAGATCGCAGTGTTAGCCATGTTCCCCCTTCGGGGGGATCCCTAGAAATTGGAAACATCAAACGGACTCCGTTTTGTTTAAACTCCACCTTGTTCCCCCTTCGGGGGGATCCCTAGAAATTGGAAACTTTTTAATTCTCCCCCTGGCTGGTAGCCACAGAAGAGGTTCCCCCTTCGGGGGGATCCCTAGAAATTGGAAACAAGAAATGTTGTCCATTTACCAAACACGCTTTGGTTTGTTCCCCCTTCGGGGGGATCCCTAGAAATTGGAAACTTGCATACTCCACCCAAGTTGGGGGTTCAAAGATCATGCGTTCCCCCTTCGGGGGGATCCCTAGAAATTGGAAACTCTCAGTAGCCACTCTCGTATAGAGCAGCATAGTTTGGTGTTCCCCCTTCGGGGGGATCCCTAGAAATTGGAAACTAGAAAGTTTTGTTAGCAATTTCCTTCACTATGAGCTTGGGCGTTCCCCCTTCGGGGGGATCCCTAGAAATTGGAAACGTCTCCCCGATGACCCAGCCGTCATCAGTACGGTAGTAAAGTTCCCCCTTCGGGGGGATCCCTAGAAATTGGAAACAGAAAGAACACCCAGGTATGAACCTGGGTGCTTTGGTTAGTTCCCCCTTCGGGGGGATCCCTAGAAATTGGAAACTCCCGTAGTAGCGTGGGTAGTTCTGCTGCCGAACCAAAAGTTCCCCCTTCGGGGGGATCCCTAGAAATTGGAAACGTGTAATGCCAGTCGTAGCGGTCCTCCAGGAGCCATAACGTTCCCCCTTCGGGGGGATCCCTAGAAATTGGAAACCATTGCAGGCTTTCTCGACGGTGATCGCCGATTGGGCCTGGGCCTTCAGGTTCCCCCTTCGGGGGGATCCCTAGAAACTGGAAACTCGTTGGATCCCTTGCCGCGTTGGGTTGTATTTGTTGAGTCAGTTTCCCTGCAGTGAGGGATCCCTAGGGATGGGGAAAGGACTCAACAGCTTGCACCGGCTGGCGCGTCAGCATGCGCTTCGGGTTTTGGATGTTGCCGGTATAACCCTCAATGGCTCGCAACCTTGGGATATTCAAGTTCACGACGAGCGGCTCTACCTGCGCTGCCTGCTCTATGGATCCCTGGGCTTTGGCGAGGCCTACATGGAGGGCTGGTGGGATTGCGAGGCCATTGATGAGTTAGTTTGTCGTCTCCTAACTGCCCAGGCACCGCAGCAGGTGGGTTGGCTAATTCAGCCCCTACTTGGGCTGGACAGTCGCCTCATCAACCGCCAGCGGGGCAAGGGGGCATTCGTCATTGGCCGGCGCCACTACGACATTGGCAACGATCTCTATGAGGCCATGCTGGATCGCCGCATGATCTACAGCTGTGCCTATTGGGATGGGGGCGCGCAAACTCTGGATGAAGCCCAAGAAGCTAAGCTTGACCTCATTGCCCGCAAGCTGGAACTCCAACCCGGCATGCGGGTGCTCGACATCGGCTGTGGCTGGGGCGGCACAGCCCAGTACCTGGCCGAACGCTACGGGGTGCAGGTTGTGGGGATTACTGTTTCCAAAGAGCAAGCCAAACTGGCCAGCGAACGCTGCCGCGGCCTGCCGGTTGAGATTCGGTTAGAGGACTACCGCCAGACCCAGGGAAAGTTTGATCGCATCCTTTCTGTCGGCATGTTTGAACATGTTGGCTACCGAAACTACCGAACGTTTATGCAGGTAGCCCGCCGCTTGTTGAACGACAATGGCTTGTTTCTTCTGCACACCATCGGCAGCAACGTGGCCTACCAGGGGCGGGATCCCTGGATTGAGCGCTACATTTTCCCCAACTCGATGCTGCCCTCGCCTCATCTGATTACTGCAGCCTTTGAGGGCTTATTTGTGCTGGAAGACTGGCACAATTTTGGGATCAATTACGTGGCCACCTTAAAAGCCTGGCACGCCAATTTTGAGCAGGCATGGCCAAAATTAGCCGACCGCTACGATGAGCGCTTTCGCCGCATGTGGCGGCTCTATCTCCTGATGAGTGCCGGTAGCTTCAAGGCCCGGGCCAGCCAACTTTGGCAACTGGTCCTCTCACCACGGGGAGTAAGTGGCGGCTATCGCTCGCTTCGGTAACGACAGTCCCAAAAGTTTGCAGGTGCCCCTGCGCCCTCGCTGAGTGGGGGTGTTATGATAAGTTTGATTATCATTCTCACTCTAGACAAGCTGAGGGATGCCCGCAGCTCTGCAGCAAATTGTCAATCGCTTCCAGAAGGCCAAGACCTCGCGGCAGAAGTATGAGCTTCTCCTAGCCTATGCCAAGCGCCTGCCACCCTTTCCCGAAGCGGAGAGGAAGGAGGAGAACCTAGTCAGAGGTTGCGCTTCGCGGGTGTGGCTGGCCACCGAGTTTAGGGAGGGCAAGGTCTACATCCAAGGGGATGCCGATGCTCAGTTGGTCAAGGGTTTGGTGGCCATTGTGGTGGAGGGGCTAAGTGGCCTAGCGCCGGAAGAGATTTTGGGGGTTTCCCCAGAGTTTGTGCGGGAGATGGGCCTCAATTTCAGCCTTAGCCCTTCCAGGAGCAACGGTCTGGTGAGCATGTTTTCTTTGCTCCAGCAGAGGGCTTTGGCTTTTCGAAGGTCGGGTTCTGCAAGTTCTGCTGTCTCTGTTGTTTTGTGAGGTATTTCTGCACATGACCGATAGGCTTAACTCTCTTCGCTCTGTTCGATCCATGCGATCGCTGGTATCTCTGGTGGCCGCTCTTTCGGTCGGGATCCTGGGAAGCCTGCAGATGCGCCAAGAAGAGTCCCGGGCCCAGCAGGGATCCACCCCCCCCAAAGTGGTGACCACGATTTTGCCGATAACGCAATTTACCCGTGCTGTGGCCGGAGATCGGGCAGAAGTCACTCCGCTCATTCCCCCTCAGATGGGGCCGCACGATTTTCAGGCTCGACCTGAGGAGGTTCGTTTGCTGGCTCAGGCGGATGTGCTGGTGATCAACGGGTTGGGTATGGAAACGTTTTTGGAAGGGTTGATCGCCAGCGCTGGGAACCCCCAATTGCAAATCGTTGACAGCAGCGAAGGGATCCCAACTTTGCGGGCTGAGGAGCCAGAGCATGGGCACTCCCACGGTCACGGCCATGGACACTCTTATGGACACAGTCACGGCCATTCTCACGGGCACGGTCATGGACACTCTCATGGGCACAGCCACGGCGAGTTTAACCCCCACATTTGGCTGGATCCCAGGCGGGCCATTCAGCAGGTGGAAAACATCCGCGACGGCTTAATCGCTGCGGATCCGGCAGGGGCGGAGATCTACCGGGCCAATGCGGCTGCTTTTATCGAGAAGCTCAAGGCTTTGGATGAGGAGATTGCCGCTCGGCTAGCTCCCTTTGCCGGAAGAAGCTTTGTGGTCTTCCACGACTTTGCCCCCTATTTTGCCGAGCGCTACAACCTCAAAGCCGAGTTCTTGGTGGAGATCCCTGAAGCCAGCCCCTCCCCCGAAGATGTGCGGCGGGTGATGGAGACGGTGCGGGCATCCGGCCTGAAGACGATCCTGGTAGAACCGCAGCTGGGGAGTAACAACCCCTTTGAGGTTTTGGCCAGAGACCTAGGGATCCAAGTTCGCGTTTTCGATCCCATCGAAACCGCTGGCCCTGAGGGGATCGAGCCGGAATATTACCTGACCATCCTGCGGCAAAACGTGGAGAACCTGGTCTCCGCCTTTGAGAAGGAGACGGCCTTCCTGCCCCTGCAATTGCCGCTGCTGGGCCAAGCTGCTCTCGAACACCTGCTGGCGAGGGGGCGATGATCTCCTGCTCCGGCGAGGTTGTCCTGCGCGTCGAGGGGCTGACGGTCTATCGGGGATCCCAGTTGGCGGTGCAAAATGTGTCGTTTGAGCTGAGGGCGGGATCCCATACGGCGGTTGTTGGCCCCAATGGAGCCGGCAAAAGTACCTTGGTACAGGCGATTTTGGGGATCCTGCCGCGGCAGTGCGGCTCGGTTTGGATTCTGGGAGAGCCGGTGCGCCTGTCCGGTTATTTGCCCCCGTCAGTGCGGCAGCAGGTGGCTTACGTGCCCCAGCGTTTTCAGTTCAATCCTGGGCTTCCCATGGTGGTGGAGGAGTTTGTGGCTTTGGGTTGGGGGGCATTGCAACCCTGTTGGCCTTGGCAGCAGCGCTCTGCTCGGCGGCAGGCGGTGAAAGAGGCGTTGGAACGGGTCGGCGCATCCCACCTGTCCTCTAAGGCTTTGGGCCAGCTCAGCGGCGGGGAGCTGAAACGGGTGCTGTTGGCCTATTGCTTGGCTTGGCCGCGGCGGCTGCTTATCCTCGACGAGGCACCGGCAGGCTTAGATACGCTCAGCGAGGGGGAGTTTTACCGGCTCTTGGAAGAGCTGCGCCAATCTCTGGGCTGGGCCATTTTGCAGATCTCCCATGATCTGGAAATGGTGTCCCGCCATTGCGACCGCGTGCTGTGCCTCAACCAATCCCTCATCTGCCAGGGATCCCCCCAGGTGGCTTTGGCACCAGAAGTGCTGAGCCGGGTTTATGGGCCTGTTCGCGACAGCGGTGCGGAGCACCATTTTGTCCGCTACCACCGTCGCTGAGGGGAAGGCGATGTTGGAGGGCTGGGTGCGGGTAGTGGAGCTGTTGCAGTTGCCCTTTATGCAGCGGGCCATGCTGGGTGGGATCCTCACCGGCATGACAGGTGGGCTGCTGGGCAGTTTTGTTATTCTGCGGCAACTGTCGTTTTTTAGCGATGCCCTGGGGCATTCGGCTCTGCTGGGGATTGTTTTGGGAGTGCTGCTGGGGCTGAATCCCAGCGTGGTGTTGATGGTGTTTGGGGTGGGGTTTGCTTTGGGCGTCACCTTTGTCTTGGAGCGCACTCAACTGTCGGCGGATGCGGTGCTGAACATCATCTACTCTTCCTCTTTGGCGCTGGCCGTTATCGCCCTCAGCTTGCTGCCCGGCTATCGGGGCAACCTCAACCAGTTGTTGTTTGGGGAGATTTTGGGGATCAGCCCGGCAGCCCTGTGGACGAGCGGGATCCTCTTGCTGATCAGCTCGGCCTATGTGGGATTGACTTTGCCCTCCCAAATGTTGCTGACCCTGGATGAGCCGCTGGCGCGGGCGCGGGGGGTTCAGGTGGGCTGGCAGAAGCTGGCCTTTGTGGTGTTGCTGGCTGTGGTGGTGGCCCTGGCGATTCGCTCGGTGGGGGTGTTGCTGGTGAGCGCTTTTGTGGTCATCCCGGCCTCGACAGCACGGATGTTGGGATCCCGGTTCACGACTTATGTGATGCTGGCCATAGGCATTGGGGGACTGAGCGCGGTGCTGGGGATGATCGCCTCGGCAACCTTCAACCTGCCCTCCGGCCCCAGCATTGTTGCCACCCAGTTGCTCTTTTTTCTCCTAGCTATGGCGCTCAAGGGGGTGTCGCAACTCCTGCAGCTCTAGCTAGCGGCAATCCAAGAGCTCTCTCGGGCAGCGGCTTTTCCTGCAGAAGCTGGCCAAACAGGCGGCGATAGCTCTCTGGAAAGACCTGCCCGCTGAGGGTGGGCTGCTCGTAGACGCGCTTGAGGGTGTTGAGATCCCGCTTGGTAATGTTGGGCACCCGCAACACCCGCCGATTGCCGGTAGCCGCCGCATGGTGTCCGCCATACATCAGATCCCGCAGGTTCGGGCTATGGCCCCACAGCCCCAGCCCATGCCCGATCTCGTGTCGGGCCACCGCCGTTATTTCGGCCAACCCCTGTCCTTCTGCAATGACGATGCGCACCCGCTGCTGCAAAGAGCCATCGGAGGCGAAGAAAAACTCCGGGCGGGCCGCCCCAGCCACCCCGCCGCCAATAGGAGGAACGCGGTAAATGCTCATCCCGTAGAAAGCCTCCTCCTCTTTGGCCACCACCTTGAGCGGGATGTAGGCCGACCACTCCTTCACCGCTTGCTCCACGGAGGCCTTCCACTGGGGGTGATCCCCTTGGATGTAGATAGGGACGGGATAGAAGGCCCACTGGGCATAGGCTCCACCTGGCAAAAGCGGCTCGATTTCCTCAAAGTAGTCTCCCACCGCCTTGTCGTAGGCGTAGCGATCCAGGCCGGGGGGGAGTTTGAGCCGCATCGGCTGCGGCAGTTCTCCGGCTTGAGTTTGAGCCTGGGCTTGCAGGGCTTCAATGCCAAAAAAGTGGGGAACCAGCAGGGATCCCCTGCCCCCCACTGCCAGGACGAGGAGCATCGTCCAGCCGAGGATGCAAAGCTGTAGAATGCGCCGCCGCATCAAAGCCGCCCTTTCGCCCTTGTCTTTCTACAAGGTTAGTGGCTCAGAAAGCAAGTGTCGTTCGTTTGACATCCTCCCCGGCCTTTAGGCCGGAGATTCCTACCACGCTGCGCATGGATGGCTCCTTGCGCAGTCGTCTCGGCGGGTTCCTGCTTCCGAC
>NZ_JBSSBV010000035.1:0-29241 GCF_054059115.1 Thermostichus sp. MS-CIW-26 | reverse complement strand
CAACTCTTGTGGGACTATCAGCTTGCAACGTACAGAGATAGTCTGGCTCATGGGCTTATTGTAGTTTATCCAGACTTTTGACCAGCAAACCTATAAGGAGGCGGGCTTTCCTCCCGACACCAAGCCTGCGGCTATGGTGCGGGCCTCCAGCCCGAAAATTTGGTGAAAGCCCCGATCCCGTTCGTGTCAGCAGTGCGGAACATTTTGGCCAGGCCCGCCGTTAGAGGACAAAGTTAACCAGCTTTTTCGGCACCACCACCACTTTTTTGGGTGTTGCCCCCTCCAGGTATTTCTGCGCTGCTTCTGACCGAAGGGCCAACTGTTCCTGCTCCTCCGGCGTTACCTCGGCAGGGGCCTCAAACGAGCCGCGCAATTTGCCGTTCACCTGAATCACAATGGTCACCGTGTCGGCCACCAGCGCTGCCGGGTCATAGCTGGGCCAAGACTGCCGATGCACCGAGTCTGCGCCCCCCAGCGCCTGCCACAGCTCCTCCGCAATATGGGGGGCAAAAGGCGCCATCAGCAACACCAGCGTGCGGATCCCCTCTGCATAGACCGGCGAATCCGGGATCCCGGCCTCCCCCAGAGCATTGCTCAGCTTCATCAGCTCGGCAATGGCGGTGTTGAATTGATAATCGTTTTCCAGATCTTCGCTGACTTCCTTGATGGCGGTGTGGATGGCCCGGCGCAGATCTTTTTCCGCCTTGGTCAGGGATCCCACCTCGACCTTGGCCGGCAACAGCTCTGAGACCCTGCCCCGCCAGGACTCCGTCCCGCCACCGCGAACGACAAACTCGTACACCTGCCGCCAGACGCGGTTGAGAAAGCGAAATTGCCCTTCCACGTCGGCATCGTCCCACTCCAGATCCTTCTCCGGCGGGGCCTTGAAGAGGATAAACATGCGGGCCGTATCCGCCCCGTAGTGGGCCAGCACCTCCTCAGGATCCACGCCGTTGCCCTTGGACTTGGACATGGTAGCGTAGATAACTTGCAGGGGCTCGCCCGTTTCCGGATCCCGCGGGTCGTTGGGATCCTTCACCAGAGCTGCCGGGATCCAGCGATCCTTGCCGGACTTGTTGGGGTTGTAGTAGGTGCGCCCTTGCACCATCCCCTGGGTGAGCAGACGCGAGAACGGCTCGTCAAAATCCAGCAGCCCCCGATCCCGCAACACCTTGGTAAAAAAGCGGGAATAGAGCAGGTGCAGGATGGCGTGCTCGATGCCGCCCACGTACTGATCCACCGGCAGCCAGGCGTTCACCTGGTCTTTGCGGAAGATCTCTTGGTCGTTGCGGGCATCGCTAAAGCGCAGGAAGTACCACGACGAGCAGATGAAGGTGTCCATGGTATCGGTTTCCCGGCGAGCCTCCGCGCCACAGGTGGGGCACTTCACCTTCACCCAGTCCTCCAACTGGGCCAACGGGGATCCCCCTCGCCCCGTCAGCTCCACATCCTCCGGCAAGAGCACCGGCAGATCCTTCTCCGGCACCGGCACAATGCCACAGTGGGGACAATGGATCACCGGGATGGGACAACCCCAGTAGCGCTGCCGCGAGATCAGCCAATCCCGCAGGCGGTAGTTGATCTGCTTTTCCCCCAGCCCCTGGGCTTCCAGCCAGGCGATGGCTCTTTCCACGCTTTGCCCTGGGCCTTTGCCCACCGGGATCCCGTCTAGGGGGCCAGAGTTGATCATCACCCCTTCCCCCGTCCAGGCAGCCTGCAGTTCTGAGGACTCCGTCCCGCTGGCGCGATCCGCTGAGGCCGGAGAACCCTCCGGCGGCTGCACCACCCGCTTGATGGGCAGGCCGAACTTGCGGGCAAACTCGAAATCCCGCTGGTCGTGGGCAGGCACAGCCATGATGGCCCCCGTCCCGTAGCCCATCAACACATAGTCGGCAATCCAGATGGGGATCCGCTCTTGGTTAACGGGGTTGATGGCGTAGGATCCCGTCCAAACCCCTGTCTTTTCCCGGTCTTCGGCGCTGCGCTCGATCTCGCTGCGGGCAGCGGCCTGGGCTTGATAGGCTCTGACGGCCTGCAGTTGCTCGGCGGTGGTGAGCTTGTCCACCAAGGGGTGCTCCGGCGACATCACCATGAAGGTGGCCCCCCAGAGGGTATCGGGCCGGGTGGTGAACACTGCCAGCTCGTCCCCTGCCTCGGTTTTGAAAATCACCTTGGCCCCTACCGATTGGCCAATCCAGTTCTCCTGCATGGTGCGCACCCGCTCCGGCCAGCCGGAGAGCTTTTCCAGATCCGCCAGCAGTTGGTCGGCATAGGCGGTGATTTTGAAAAACCACTGCTTGAGCATGCGCTTTTCCACCAGGGCGCCGGATCTCCAGGAACGCCCCTCCGCATCCACCTGCTCGTTGGCCAGCACCGTCTGATCCACCGGATCCCAGTTCACCGCCGCCTCTTTCTGGTAGGCCAAGCCCGCCTGCAAAAATTGCAGGAAGATCCACTGCGTCCACTTGTAGTAGTCCGGCGAACAACTGGTAATCTCCCGCTCCCAGTCGTAGGACAGGCCCAACCGCTGCAACTGATCCCGCATCTGGGCAATGTTTTGGTAGGTCCACTTGGCCGGTGGGATCCCCCGGTCGATGGCGGCATTCTCCGCCGGCAGGCCAAAGGCATCCCAGCCCATCGGGTGCAACACCGCGTATCCCTGCATTCGTTTGTGGCGGGCAATTACATCGGTGATGGTGTAATTGCGCACATGCCCCATGTGCAGGTTGCCGCTGGGATAGGGGAACATGGACAGAGCATAGAATTTGCGGCTCCCGTCCTTCAGCTCTGGGGTGCGATCCAGCCCGATTTCACGCCAGTGGGCTTGCCACTTGCTCTCAATGGCCTGGGGATTGTAGCGCGCGTCCACGGTTCGATGCTCCTGGGAAAAAAGCGCATACGCTGGGAGATAGAAGCATTTTGACATACTCCCCACGCCAATCGCGCCGGCGGAGCACAGCTCTCGGGCAAGGCTCTGGTCACGAGTTTCACGAAGCACTTCGGGAAAGGAGCTCCTGCACCACATTCTTGTCCCCTAGCTGCCCAGCCTGTGCCACAAACTATTGCCCATCGACCACACGGTACGGATAGCCTCATCCGGCACCTTGCAGAGGAGCGGGATCCCTTTGGCTCTGAAAACCCGACAAGCAGAGATCAGTAGGTTTCTTCGTGCCACCTGTCCGCCTTCTTCAGCTCCTTCTGGAACTTGCTCCAATCCTGACCGGCTTGTTCGGCCAAAGGCCCCATGACGTTGTTGATCCCGTCCTCCATCCCCTTGAGGCCGCAGATGTAGGTGTAGGTGTTGGGCTGTTGCAGCATCTCCCACAGCTCGGCGCCGTACTCGGCCATGCGGTTTTGCACGTACATTTTCTTGCCATCGGGGGTTTGTTGCTCGCGGCTGATGGCGTAATCGACGCGGAAGCGATCCCCGTACTGGGCTTTCCAGGCCTCCAGATCCCCGTGGTAGAGCAAGGTGGAAGTGGTGGGCACCCCAAAGAACAGCCAGATCTTGCCCTGATAGTTGGGATCCTCTTCAAACAGGTGCTTGATGAAAGCGCGAAAAGGGGCAATGCCGGTGCCGGTGGCGATCAAAATCAGGTTGGCATTCTCATCTTCGGGCAGTAGGAAGGTTTTCCCCGATGGCCCCGTGATCATCACCTCGTCGCCTGCCTTCAAATCGGTGAGGAAGCCGGAGCAGACCCCCACCCCCGGTTGGCCCGTCTCTTTATCGACATATTCGGCCCGCTTCACACTCAAAGAGACGGTGCGCCCCTCCCCATCATCGCCAAAGCGAGTGGAAGCGATCGAGTAGAGGCGGGGCTTGTGGGGTTTGCCCTTGGCATCTTCGCCAGGAGGAATGATGCCAACGCTTTGCCCTTCTAGGTAGCGGTAGTTGGGATCCGGCAAGCTGAGCACAATGTGCTTAGTCAGTCCGGGTGCTCCTTCACCGACAATGGAGTAGGTCTCCACGCAGTGGCCGATCAACGGTGCGTTGGGACGATACAGATTGACGACAACCTCTCGCTTTTCTGCGCTGGCAACCATACCTGCGATCTGCTCCTGGCACTGGGAGGAAATGAGTTTACATATAGCAAAATAGCAAACACCACAGCAGCCCGGCTGCTCAAATGGAACTTGTCAGAGGAGAAGCAGACGACCTTCGCCAGCCCCCCAGGCCGTCCTGAGAGCGGCAACCCCGGAAAAATAATCCCGGCCAAGCTCATCGGCCAAAAATATGGATTTTTTGTTAAATTGTTGCTTAGGGTGCCCACCTCTCTGGCCTGCCAGCGGCTTGTGATGTAACGGCTTCATTTGGTATCATGCAAGACCGTAACAGTTGGTAACTTTCTAGAGCCTTTTTCTCAGTTTTGCCCTGCCCGTCCCCAAGGAGTTCCCATGGCAAGCAGTCCTGATCGTGTTGTGATGATTGGTGTCGCCGGAGATTCTGGCTGTGGCAAGTCCACCTTTTTACGCCGGCTGGGGGATCTATTTGGCCGGGATCTGATTACCACCATCTGTCTGGATGACTATCACTCCTTGGATCGCTACCAGCGCAAAGAGAAGGGCATCACGGCGCTGGATCCCCGCGCCAACAACTTCGACCTGATGTACGAGCAGGCCAAGGCGCTTAAGAACGGCCAAAGTGTGATGAAGCCCATCTACAACCACGAGACGGGGATGATTGACCCGCCGGAGCTGGTGGAGCCCAACCGCATCATCGTCCTGGAGGGGCTGCATCCCATGTATGACGAGCGGGTGCGCGAGCTGCTGGACTTTAAGGTGTACTTGGATCTGGCCCCGGAGATCAAGATTGCTTGGAAAGTGAAGCGGGACATGGCCGAGCGGGGCCACACCTACGAAGATGTGTTGCGCTCAATCGAGGCTCGCCGCCCGGACTTTGAAGCCTATGTCGATGTGCAGAAGCAGTACGCCGATGCCGTCATTGAGGTTTTGCCTACCCAGTTGTTGCCGGAGCTGGATCCAGAGCACAAAGTACTGCGGGTGCGGCTGATCCAGCGGGAAGGGGTGAAGTACTTCGACCATGTTTATCTCTTTGACGAAGGCTCCACCATCGATTGGATCCCCTGCGGCAAAAAGCTGACTTGTTCCTATCCAGGGATCCGCCTTCACTACGGCCCTTCCACCTACTTCGAGCACCCAGTCTCGATTTTGGAGATCGACGGCACCTTCGACAAGCTGGAAGAGGTCATCTACATCGAGAACCACCTGAGCAACCTGTCCACCCGCTACTATGGCGAGCTGACGGAACTGTTGCGCAAGCACCCAGAATACCCGGGATCCCGCAATGGCTCTGGTCTGATTCAGATCATCGTGGGCCTGAAGCTGCGCGCCCTCTACGAGCAAATTCGGGCAGAAGCCAAAGAGCTGGCGGTGGCTTCCTAGTGTTTGCCCCGCTTAGGGGATCCCTTCGGTAAAGTGTTGGTGCAGGTCGGCTGACCCAGCATAGGTCGGCAGTAGGGCTTCGGTGTATGCAGGGATTCCAGTTGGAGATCTTTCCAGAGGGATCCGTCCTGATCCAACGGGCCATCGAGATTTGGCAAGCTCGGTCAGCCGCTGCCATTCGCGAGCGGGGACGCTTTACGGTGGCCTTGGCGGGAGGGAGCACCCCCAAGAAGCTGTATGCTGCCCTGGCCCAAACCCCAGGGATCCCTTGGCAACAAACCTGGCTGTTCTGGGGAGACGAGCGCTATGTTCCCCCGGATCACCCTGAAAGCAACTACCGTATGGTACGAGAAACCCTGCTGCAGCAGATCGGGATCCCGGCGGCTCAAGTTTTCCCTATGCCCACCCAAGCGGGGGATCCCCTTCGCGATGCTGCCGAATACGAGGCGACCCTGCGGCAGATTTTCGGTACAGAGTGCCCTTCTCTCGACCTGGTATGGCTGGGAGTGGGGGAAGATGGCCACACAGCTTCCTTGTTTCCCGACACAGCCGCTCTGCAGGTGCAGCACCGCTGGGTGACGGTGGGGCAAAAAGGGCAGGAGCCGCGTCTAACCTTGACCTATCCCGTCCTCAATCAGGCAGCCCAGGTGGTGTTCCTGGTAACCGGAGCGAACAAAGCCCCCATCGTGAAAGAGGCGCTGACCACCGAGGCCCACCTACCCTGCCAGCGCGTAAACCCCAGAGGACGGCTGCTGTGGTTGCTGGATGCGGCGGCAGCAGCTCAACTGCCCCTGCTCTGTGTCCCGCTGCTCAGCTAAACAACAGGCGGGCTAACTGCCGATGGGATAGGATCCCCAGGCCCACCGCCCCCAAAATCATCCCAGCCCATTCCAGTGGCCACAGGTTTGATAGCCCCAGCGGCCAACGCACCAGGTTTCATGGGTCGAGAACCGGCGGGGCAGGGATCCCTCAGGGGTTGCCGGGCAAATTCTTCAGTACTGGAATCACCAGCTCTTGGACAGGCAACGCTACAGGCTGGGCGGAGTCACTGCTCAGGGAGCTGGATGGCGCAGAAGGGGAAGAGCTGGGGATCTCGCCCATGGGCCGCAGTTGCCAGCGGATGATCTGCTCGCCGCGGTAGAAGGTGACCAACAACTGATCCCCTTGCGATTGAATTTGCCAGGTGCCATCACCGCTGGTTACCGAAATATGGCCGCCGGAAAAGGGTGCATCCAAGGCCGGCCCCGATTGGCTCCAGATACGCCCGCCACCCGTTTCCAAGATCAATTGCACCGTCGCCCCCTGCCCCTGGCCGCTCAAAATTTGGCCGGTTCCGCTCCAAACTCGGGTTTCCGTCTGAGCCACGGCGGGTTGCCCAAGCTGCAGAACCATGAGCAACAGCCCTGCCCAGCTCCAGTGATTTCGCAGCCTCCCTCTCCCATCAGGGAAGAAGGAAGAAGAGCGAGAGAAACAAGCCATTGCACTCACGTTGATACCACGCGCCGCGATAGGACTGAAACAGACGAAGAAGAAAGCGACAAGGTGTCGCAGGAAGCAATCCTTTACACAGTCTTTTTCACAGTCTACCGAGAGGCTCCGGGATCCCTCTGCGCTCTCTTGGCTCTGGGTTAAGCCTGCTGCTGGAATCGGCCCTCGGCTTGATCCCAATCTAGCAATCTCCATACCCCCAGACAGGATGTAACCTGAGACTCTGGCTGCGGGGATCCCCAGCAACTGTTTCGTCAATGCGCAGAGTCAAGGCCCAGGGTATCTCCGACGCGATCCCGATCCTCACGACTTGAGAGAAAGGAAACGCTCCAGAGCTGCCACCATCGCCGGTGGCCAACGGCGGACGGTTTTCACCCATTCCAGGTCGGCGTAGCGGGGATCCAGTCCTTGCACAGCCACCCAATGACTTTCGGCCTCTCCTTGCCGACCCTGCACCCAAAGGATGGCACTGAGAGCAGCCCGCATATCTGGAAACTTCGGGTACTTGCGCACCAGAGCCCGCATCAAGCGCAGGGCAGCTTCTGTTTCGCCCACCTGGTAGAGGCTCAGAGCATAGTTGGCCTGAGCAAAGGCGTAGTCGGGAGCCAATTCTGTGGCGCGGCGGTAGTCAGCCAAGGCCTGTTGCCATTGGCCCAGCCCTGCTTCCGCATTGCCACGGTTGTTGTAGGCCGCCGCATCGTTGGGATCCAACTGCAACACCCGCTCATAATCGGCAATTGCTTCCTGCCACCGCCCCAACCCCTCCAAAGCAGCCCCTCGGTTGAGATAGGGATCCGGTGCCTCAGGGGCCAAACGAATGGCCTCAGCATAATCCTCCAGAGCTGCCTGCAGTTGGTGCTGGCTGACACGGGCATTGCCCCGGTTGCTCCACAGGGCCGGGTTGTCCGGCTGGATCTGCAACAGTTGAGTCCACAGGGCTTCCGCCTGGGCAAAATCTCCCCTCTGAGTTGCAGCAAAGGCCTCCTCAAACAGTCGATCGATCTCGTGATCTACCCTGTTGCTCGCTGCCGTTGCCACCACACCCGATCCAGGCCAGATAGGGATCCCTAGCCAAAACAGCAGCCCCAGCAGCAGCGCAGGGAGTAGGTTGGGTACACTGACGGACTTCATGGCTGCAAAAACCACCTTGGATGAGGTGTCCCCACCTGAAGCCATCGCCGCAGGGGGTCTGATGGTTAGCGCGCCCTGGAGGACTCGAACCCCCGACATCCGGTTTTGGAGACCGACGTTCTACCAACTGAACTAAGGACGCATTGGCCTAGGGTCACACCCGCTTACCCAGTGTAGCAGGTACACCTAATTTTCAGAGGAGCTGTTCCTCAACTATCTGGGCTCTCTGCCTTAGCCTTGATGCGAGTGGCTTTGCCCACCCGATCCCGCAAATAGAACAGCTTGGCCCGATGCACTTTACCCCGCCGCAGCACCTGAATCGACTCGATGCGCGGGGAGTGAATGAGGAAAACCCGCTCCACGCCGATTCCCTGGAAAACCTTGCGCACCGTGATGGTGCGGTTAATGCCGGAGTGGCGCATGGCAATGACCGTGCCCTCAAAGGCTTGTACCCGCTCCTTGCCCCCCTCTTGGATGCGAACTCCCACCCGTACCTGATCCCCAACCCGAATCTCCGGCAGATCCGGCTTCATCTGGGCAGCTTCAATGGAGCGGATGATCTCCTCAGCGTTGATGCGAACGTTCATGGCCTTCCCGCGCTACCGGCAGCTAACCATGGTAACAATCGTCGCTGTTTTTTGTACAGAGCTGGCCGACATAGAGCTCAAGAGGTGGGAGACTGTGTTTACGCTTCCCCCATTTTTCCAATAGGCTAGACAAAGATAAAGCTTTTGTTACAAACGGGAGACTTTTGTGATCCTGCACACCGATGAGCCCAAGACGGGATCCCTGTCTACTCCCAAGCTTGCAGAGCAGCCTCTGCCGCAAAGCAAACCCCGCCGCCAGAGATTTCCCTTCGGCTGGATGCTCCTGGGCTTGCTGTTGGCCGGCCTAGGGGGCAGCGGTCTCCTGATCCAGCGTCAGCTTCAGCAGCAGAGGGCAGAACGGCTGGAAAGATTGACGGTACCGGTTCAAGTGGTGGATCTGACCCAACGCCTGCGGGTGAGCGGCCAGGTGCAGCCGCTCCGCCAGGTGAATGTCAGCCCTCGCGAGTCGGGTCGCCTGGCGGAACTGTTGGTGGATCAGGGAGATGAAGTGGTGGCAGGGCAGTTATTGGCCCGGATGGACTACGGCGATCTCGCCAGCGGCATTCGCCAAGCCCAAGCCCGCATTCAAGAGCTGCAAGCCCGTCTAGCGGAGCAACAGGCCGGAGAGCGCCCCCAGGTGATCGCGGCGGCCCAGGCCAGGGTGGATGCTGCCCGGTCGCAGGTGGACTTGGCTCAGAGGGAGTTAGAGCGCATCCAGGCCCTGGTGCAGGCGGGGGTGGTAGCCCGCAGCGAGCTGGATCAACGCTTGGCCCGCCTGGAACAAGCGCAAGCGGATTTACGAGCTGCTCAACAGGAGTTGGAGCGATTGCAACTGGGGAGCCGCCCGGAAACCCTACAGCAGATTCAAGCCCAAATTGCCCAGGCACAAGCCGAGCTGGCCCAACGGCAATCCCGGTTGGCTGACACCGAAGTCCGCGCCCCCTTTTCCGGTGTGGTGGTGCAGCGCTTTGCCGAGGTGGGATCCTTTGTAGCTCCCACAACAGCAACTTCCGATGCCACCGCAGCTTCTTCCAGTTCCATTTTGGCGCTGGCCCAGGGAATTGAGGTGCGGGCAGAAGTGCCAGAAGCCCAAATTGCCCAGGTGCGGGTGGGCCAGCCGGTGGAGATCCGCTCCCTGGCCTACCCCGACCGCGTAGTGCAGGGGCGGGTGAAGCGGATTGCGCCTGCTACCGTGGTGGTGCGGGAGGTAACCGTCTTTCGGGTCTTCGTTGAACCGGAGCCTGGGGCCGACTTTTTGCGCACCGGCATGACTGTTTCGGTGGATTTCATTGGGGATCCCCAGCCTCAGGCTCTGACGGTGCCCTCAGTGGCTATCCTCCGGGAGGAAAGCCAGGAAGGCGTGCTCCTGCTGGATCCCCAAACCCGGCGACCTGTATATCGCCGCGTGGAAACGGGCATTACCCAGGGTGGAGTTACCCAGATCCTCTCCGGTCTGCAGGCAGGGGATCGGGTCTTTACTGCCCTGCCTCCTGGGGTGAACCTAGAGACTTTGATTAAAAGAGCGGAGCAACAGCCATGAGCCTGGCAACGGCGGCCAAAATGGCCTGGCAAATGGTGCGACGACATCGCCTGCGCACCGGGCTGAGCATGCTCGGGATCCTCATCGGCAATGCGGCGGTGGTGGCCATTGCCGGATTTGGCTATGCTGCCCAAGAGATGGCAGTGGATCAATTTCGCTCTCTGGGCACCAACTTGCTGATCGTCTTTTCGGCCAACTTGGGCCTAGCTGATGCCGGCAACATCCGCCCCCTCACCTTGGAGGATGTACGGGCTATTGCGGCGGAAGTGCCTGCCGTGTCAGCAGCCGTCCCCAGCCTGGGCACCAATGTGCGCGCGGTGCGAGGTGGAGTGGATCGCCGCTACGAGGCCACCGGCACTTGGCCGGAGTATTTGTCGGTGTTGAACTTAGAGATCGAGGCAGGCCGCTTCCTCTTGCCCTCGGATATCGAGGAACAGCGCCCGGTGGTGGTGCTGGGCAGCGATGCCGCCAGCCAGTTGTTCGGCCTGGACCCTGCCGCTGCCATTGGGGAGACCGTCCTACTGAACAACTTGCCCTTCGAGGTGATCGGCACTTTGCGCTCGAAGCCGACGGTGTTTGGCAACAGCGATGCCGGAGTGTTTCTGCCGGTGGATGTGGTGGCCAATCAGTTGGTCGGGCGACGCTCCCCCTACGGCACAGAGCTGACGGCGATTTTCGTCTCGGCCCGCTCTGAAGCCGATCTGCCTGCTGCCGAGTTCCAAATCCGCAACCTGCTGCGCCAGCGGCACCAATTGGTGGGAGAAGATGACTTCATCATCCGCAACCAAAAGGTGCTCCTGGATGGGTCGGCCAGGATTTTGAGCCTGCTGCGGGTGCTGCTGACGGGCACGGCGGCCCTCTCCCTGCTGGTGGGAGGGGTGGGGATCATGAATGTGATGCTTATCTCGGTTGCGGAACGCACCCATGAAATCGGGCTGCGCAAGGCGATTGGGGCGGATAGCCGGCAGATTTTGCAGCAGTTTGCCGCCGAAGCGATTTTCATTGCCGTGACCGGGGGGGTGCTCGGGATCCTCCTCAGCAGCGGCCTGCTGGTGGCGGTGCAGGTGTTCACCCCCTTGGCCACCCAAGTCGATGGGGTGGCAGTGGGAGTGGCGTTCTCCCTGTCCACTGGGATTGGGCTAGTCTTTGGCATTTTCCCGGCCCGCAAAGCGGCGCAACTGGATCCCATTGAGGCCCTGCGGGCCTAGAGATCGTATCCAAACAGGCGGGGATCCGCCGGCTGCCCATCGAGATCCGCCAGACCATATTCTGCCCAGCGGCGATCCACCAAGCGGGCCACCTCCGGATCTGGAGCAAGGGGATCCCGCCAGGGAGCATCGGTTTCTGGGGGAATTTTGGTGGTGGCATCAATGCCCATCTTGCCCCCCAGACCCCGTTTTTCGGTGGCAAAGTCCAAGGTGTCAAAGGGGTTGTCCGCCAGAATAAACACATCCCGCTGCGGATCCACCCGCGAACACAGACACCAGAGCACCTGCCGTGGATCCCGCACATTGATATCCTTGTCCACCACGATCACAAACTTGGTGTAGCTGAATTGGGGCAAAGCGCTCCAGAAGGCCAGGGCTGCCCGCCGCGCCTGGCCAGGGTAGGCCTTGTCGATGGAGAGGATGGCTGCTTTGTAGCCCAGCGCCTCCATCGGCAAAAAGAAATCTACAATCTCCGGCACCTGCTGCCTGAGGATGGGGGTGTAGATGCGGTTCAGGGCCAGCGCCATCATGTCGTTTTCTTTGGGGGGCTTGCCGCTGAAGGTGGTGAGATAGATGGGATCCCGGCGGTGGGTCAGGCAGTGGAAGCGAATCAGAGGAGCCTGCTCGTTGCGGGGGCCGTAGTAGCCGATGTGATCTCCGGCAGGCCCATCGGGGGCCACTTCCCCAGGGGTGATGCTGCCTTCCAGAACGATCTCAGCATGGGCCGGCACCTGCAGATCCACCGTTTTGCACTGGGCCAGGTGCAACCCTTCTCCGGCATAGAGACCGGCAAACAGCCACTCCGACAGATCCACCGGCAGGGGTGTGGCCGCCGCCAGAATCACCACCGGATCCACCCCCACCGCCACCGCCACCTCCAACTTTTGGCCCAGGGCCGCCGCTTTGCGCAGATGCCGAGTCGCCCCCCGCACCGACAGCCATTGCACCGTCATGGTGTTGCGGCTTTGCAACTGCAGGCGGTACACCCCCACGTTGGGGATCCCGTTTTCCGGGTCTTTGGTTACCATCAGGCCCAAGGTCAGCACCCGTCCGGCATCGCCGGGGTAGACCCGCAACAGGGGCAATTGGGTGAGATCCACTTCCTCTCCCCGCCGCACCACCTGCTGACAGGGAGGGATCAGATCCCGGCTGGGTCTCGCTTTGAAGACGCTAAGCAGCGCCTGTCCCAACTCCACCGCCTGGGCAAAGCTCCGCGGTGGCCGCGGCTGGTAAAGCAGGGCCAGCTTTTTCCCCAGTTCCTCCAGATCCTGAGGCTGCTCCATTCCCAAAGCCCAGCAAATGCGCTCCACCGTGCCCAGGGTGTTGATGAGCAGCGGCATTGAGGATCCCTTCACCCGCTCAAACAGCAGCGCCGGCCCACCGCAGGCCAAGAGGCGATCGGCAATCTCGGCAATTTCCAGATCCGGATCCACTTCTGCCGAAATGCGGCGGAGCTGACCACGGGATTCCAGCAGAGCAATAAAACGGCGTAGATCTCTGGGCATGAAAGGGAACCTAAGGGCTTACTTGTCGCGATTGAGGGCTAACCCGCTCATGAAGGGCTTCTGCAGCGCAATAAACACCAGCAGCGGCGGGATACTGGCGATGATCGCTCCCAGCATCATGGGGCCATAGGAGGCCGAGCTATCCAGATTGAGCAGGGATTGCAGCCCCACCTGCACCACTTGTCGCTCTCGGCCTTGCACGATCAAGCGGGGCCACAGGTACATATTCCAAGCGTAAACGAAGTGAATCACCGCCTGCGCCCCGATGGCGTTCCAGCTCAAGGGGATCAGCACCTGGGTGAGAAATTGCAGCGGGTTGGCCCCGTCCAGTTGGGCCGCCTCCGCCAGCTCGCGGGGAATGTTGGAAAAATGCTGGCGGAACAAAAACGTGGCCGTGGCGCTGGCCAGAAAGGGCACGATTAAAGCGTAGTAGGTGGATCCCCAGCCCAAGTTGGTGACCAACCGCAGCAGGGCAATGATCAAGATTTCTGTGGGCATCATCAGCGTGATCAGCACAAAGCCAAAGGCCAGCCCTTTGCCGGGAAAGCGGAAGTACACAAAGGCCAGCCCGGCTAGCAGCGACAAAACCGTCTTGCCCACGGTGATCGCCACCGCCACGATGGTGCTGTTGACCATGTAGTGGCCCAAGTGCCGCGCCACCATCACCTGATGCCAGTTGAAGGCAAAAGAGGAGCCAAAGGTCAATTGATAGCGGAACACCTCGGCATTGTTCTGGGTGCTCACGAGCAGGGCGTACAACACCGGAAATCCCAGAACCAAGCAGGCCAGCACCAGGCCCAAATGCACATACCAACGCTCCGGGATCCAGCGCCGCCAACGCCAGGGAGAAGGCTCCACCCGAGTTGAACTGGGCTGGGCCACTTGAGATCGGGGATCCTGCAACAATTGAGCCATAGCACCTCCAGACGGCAAACACCGATGAGCAGATGGGCTTTTGAGTCGATCTTTGGCTTCTCTTGTGAGGATAATCTGCCAGAGTTAAGGGCAACCTAAGGAAGGCCGGTCGCCTTAGCGGTGCGGAGCACTTCTGGCCTGAACTTTCGAGTGCTTTTACCGGCGATGGGGAAACGGGTAGAGTAGAACAGCAGTATCTGGATAACCCAAGAGAGGATCCCATGACTCGAGGCTTTGGCCCCTTCGGCAAAATCCAAGAAGCGCTCAAGAAAGCCCAAGAGGTGCGCGATGGCGCCCAAAGGCTGCAAAAAGAGCTGGAAGAGATGGAGATCGTCGGCGAAGCCGGCAATGGGCTGGTGAAAGTGACGGTCAACGGCAACCAAGAACCTCTCAAAGTCTCTCTGGATCCCCAGATTCTCCAGGAGTCGGTGGATGTGGTAGAGGACTTGCTCCTGACGGCGATGGTGAACGCCTACACCCAATCTGCCGAGACGATGCGCAAACGCATGGAAGAGCTGACCGGAAACATCAGTCTGCCGGGGTTGGGACTGGGTTGAGCCCCACTTGCTTAACCCCGCTTGCTTAACTCTGTATGTACACTCGCCCCTTGGCTCGCCTCATCGAAGAGCTGCAACGGCTGCCCGGCATTGGCTCCAAAACCGCTCAGCGCCTAGCTCTCCACTTGATCAACCGGCCTGCCGGCGAGATCGAGGCCCTGGCCAAAGCCCTGCTGGAAGCCAAGCAGACGGTTCGGCACTGTTCCATCTGCTTCAACTGGTCGGCGGAGGATCCCTGTGAGATCTGCCGTTCGCCGCAGCGGGATCCCTCGCTGTGGTGCGTGGTGGCCGACGTCAAAGACTTGATTGCGATGGAGCGCACCCGCGAGTTCAAGGGGCTCTACCACGTTTTGGGCGGCCTCATCTCCCCCATGAACGGGATCGGGGCCGACCAACTGCACATCCGCGAGCTGGTGGCTCGGGTGGCACGGGAAAAACCGCAGGAGCTGATCTTCGCCCTCAGCCCCAGTGTAGAGGGAGAGGTGACCATGCACGTGGTCAAGGATTACCTGAAGCCAGTTGCCCCCACCTTGCGCATGACCCGCCTGGCCTTCGGCCTGCCCATGGGATCCGAGCTGGAATACGCCGACGAGGTCACCCTGGCCCGTGCCTTGGAAGCGCGGCAGGAGTTGTGAGCCGCCCAGCCCATCAATCGCAGCCGGTTACCCCCTCCGCGCAGTAGGTGCTCCACCAGGGGTTGAAGTTGGCAGGATCCTCCGGCAGAGTGCTGATGTTCAGAAGTTCCTGGAAGCTGCTGTTGCGGCCTCCGTAGCGCAGGTGCATGTGCACCGGATCCCCGTGGGGTGCCCGCAGAATCACATAGGTGAAGGTCTCGCAACTGGCGTCTGCTCCAGGCTGCAACTGAAACAAATCCCAGATGGAACTTAAGGAGCGCTCAGGGTAGTAGAAGGGATCCGGCGCAGCCCCCCGATAGGCGTAGCGACAATTTTCCGCCAGGGGCTTTTTCCCCTCCAGATCGGCGTAGAAGGAGAAGAACTCCATCTTCTCAAACTTCACCCGCTTTGGATTGCGCGGATCGTTGGCCGATTGTTCCAGGGACGTATCCAGAGTGAAAACACCATCAATTCCCAGGTAGGGCACTTTATAAGCATTGGGGGACACAATCTGCAGCTCTAAGGCTGCCGCAGCCGCTCCAAAACCCAAGAGACTCAAGCTGCCGATCAGCCAGGCTAGGGCCGTTGAAGAACAAACTTGACGAGAGGGCATAAAACTTCGTCGTGCCTGTATTGTGCAGTAAAGTCCAGACCAGTCTAAGAAAAGCTTTGAGCTCGTACTATCCCACTGGGGGGCATTTTGCGGAAATTCGCCAGCTGCAGGTGCAGCTTTGGGGAACGGGATCCTAAGACAAGGCGGTAGAATTGAGGTCAGGCTCACCGTAGAGGGGCCAGGTTGGCTGCCCAAGCCTGACTGTCTGGAAACTGTTTTGAAAGCGAGGAAAACCCCGTGGAGCTAGCTGAGATTGAGGAGTTGATGAACAAAGCTGTGCAAGCCACACAGCGCTCCTTTAATACGGTACGCACCGGGCGGGCCAATTCCAGCCTGCTGGATCGGATTCAGGTGGAGTACTACGGCGTGCCCACTCCCCTGAAGGCCCTGGCCAGCCTCACCACGCCAGACTCCAGCACTCTCTTGATCCAGCCCTTTGATCCCTCGACCTCGGCAGCCATTGAGCGGGCCATTGTTGCCTCTGACCTAGGTCTAACCCCCAGCAACGACGGCAAGGTGGTGCGGCTCACCATTCCCCCCCTGACAGAAGAGCGGCGCAAAGAGCTGAGCAAACAGGTGGCCAAGCTGGCCGAAGAGGGGCGAGTCTCGATCCGCAACATCCGGCGGGATGGCATCGACTCGGTGCGCAAGCGAGAGAAAAATGGCGAGCTGTCTGAAGATGAGTCCAAAAGCTTGCAGGATGCCATCCAGAAACTAACTGACCGCTACATTAAGAAGATCGATGAGCTGCTGGCAGAAAAAGAAAAGGAGCTGACGACGCTGTAAAAGCTCCTTGTGGACATAACTCCCCACGCTACTGGCCTGCTTCTGCATAGCCGTAGGACGGGGTTAAAGACCCCATTTTTTGATCAAAACTCGACACTCATCCCGAAACTTCAAGGTTTCCACTTGCCCCTCGGAGTTGAGCAGCCCTTCATTTCTTCTTGTCCGACTCCAACAAGAGGGATCCCGGCTTAGGCCAGGATGGAAGGGGGGAAAACGACAACTCTTGCCGCAATGGATCTGATCCTGTGCCATCAATCGGCGGATTTCGACACCCTAGGGGCGGCGGTGGGAGCGGCGCGCCTGTATCCGGGTGCCCGCATTGCCTTGACCGGGGGATCCCTGCCGGGGGTGCAGGAGTTTTTGGCCCTGTACCGAGATGAATTTCCCCTCATTGAGTTGCGCTCTGTGGATCCGGGACAGGTGCAGCGGTGGATTGTGGTGGACTGTCACGATCCGGATCGCTTGGGCAAAGCTGCCGCTTGGTTGAGCGTCCCCGGCGCGCAGATTGAGATTTTCGACCATCACCCCAGTCCACTGGATAACTTTTGGCCGCAGCAGCAGGTCAACAGCCATATCGAGGCCGTGGGGGCCACCTGTACCTTGCTGGTGGAGCGGCTGCAGGCTGCTGGGATCCCTCTCAGCCCTTTTGAGCGGCTGGCACTGGCTTTGGGCATCCACATGGATACGGGATCCCTGACCTTCCCGGAGACCACCGCCCGCGATGCTGCTGCCCTGAGCTGGCTGTTGGATCAGGGGGTGAACCTGGTCTTGTTGCGGCGCTTTTTGGGGGATGGCCTCACCCCAGAGATGCGCGAGCTGCTCAGCCAGGGGCTGGCCCAGATGCAGGTGCAGCAGGTGGGAGAGTATCGCCTGGGAGAGTGGCTGCTGGAGCTGCCGGAGTTTGTGCCCGGCTTGGCCGGCCTGGTGATGCGGCTGATGGATCTGACGGGAGTGGATGTGCTGCTCTTGGTGGCGCGGCAGGGGGAGCGGCTCAGCCTGATCGGGCGGGCGCGGCAGGAGTTTGCCCAGTTGGGCAGGGTGATGGCCCTCTACGGCGGCGGTGGACACGATTGTGCTGCAGCAGCCACGTTAAAAGCCAGCCCAGAGCAGCCTTTGCCCGACCCGGCCCAAGTCATGGCGGCCCTCAGGCAGGCTGTCCAAGAGCGGATCCCGCCCCCGGTGACGGCCAAAGATTTGATGTCGGCTCCGGTGCGCACCATCCGACCGGAGATCACCATCGACGAGGCCCAGCGGGTGCTGCTGCGCTACGGCCATTCCGGCCTGGTGGTGGTGGACGCTCAAGGTCGCCTGGTGGGGGTGATCTCGCGGCGGGATATCGATATCGCCCTGCATCACGGGTTTGGCCATGCCCCCGTCAAGGGCTACATGACCACCGACGTGAAAACCCTCTCCCCCGACACCCCCTTGGCGGAGATTCAGCGGTTGATGGTGCAGTGGGATATTGGCCGCCTGCCGGTTCTCCAGGATGGACAGTTGGTGGGCATTGTAACTCGCACCGATGTGTTGCGGCACCTACACGAGTTGCCGGCCCTCTCACCCCAGTTGGCTCTGCCCACCCTTTCCTGCCCCTTGGATCTCACCTTCGCCGCTCTTTCGGAACGGCATCGACAGTTGCTGGAGCAGGCCGCCCGCCTCGCCGATGAAAAGGGCCTGAGGTTGTATCTGGTAGGGGGAACGGTGCGGGATCTGCTGCTGCATCGGTGGGGACGGCAGCCCTCACCCAACCTGGAGCGGCTGGATCTGGACTTGGTGGTGGATGGGCCCTACTCTCCGGCCCTGGATGGGATCGATCCCCCGGGCTGGGGCTTGATTTTGGGACAAGCGCTCAAACAGCACTTCCCAGAAGCGCGGCTGGAGATCCACGGCAAATTCCAAACGGCGGCCTTGATCTGGCCAGGAGGCTTTTGTGTGGATATCGCCAGCGCCCGCACGGAGTTTTATCCCTACCCGGCCTCTCCCCCCGAAGTGGCCATGGGATCCATTCAGCAAGACCTCTATCGGCGGGATTTTTCCATCAACGCCTTGGCCTTGCGCCTCAACGGCCCCCAGCGAGGACAGGTGCTGGATTTTTTCGGCGGACAAGCAGATCTGCAACAGGGGATCATCCGGGCATTGCACCCCAACAGCTTCATCGAGGATCCCACCCGCATTTATCGGGCGGTGCGCTTTGCGGTGCGCTTGGGCTTCGCCCTGGACTCGACCACAGAAAAATGGATCCGCGCTGCCGTGGCCAGTGGTCTGCACGATGCCGTCGGCGGGGATCGCCTCAAGCAGGAGCTGGCCTACATTCTCGGATCCCGCGATTGGCCCCAAGCCTTTGAGCGGCTGGCAGAATGGGGGGCTTTGCGCTGTATTCACCCCGACCTGGAGTGGGATCCCTCCCTGTGCCGGCGGTTGCAACGGGTGGGCCGCTGGGCTTATCACTTTCGCCGCCGCTATCCTGAGCTGGGATCCCAGGAGATCTGGCAACTGCGCCTAGAGGCTCTCCTCCTCACGCTGCCCCAAGCCCCCCAGGTGGCCAGCCAACTCCACCTCACCCAAGCAGGCATCGAACGCCTCAGCCATTCCTCCTATTACCAAACCCTGTTGGCCCAATTGGATCCCGGCACCCTCTCTCCGGCCCAGGTGGTGCAACTGCTGCAGGGGCTGCGGATCCCGGCGGTGATTTTGTTGGCTGGGATCGCCCCCAAGCCGGCCCGGCGGCTGATCTGGCGCTATTTGCAGGAGTGGTACTGGGTAAAGCCGCTGCTCAACGGCCACGATCTGCGTCGTCTGGGTTATAAGCCAGGTCGCCCCTTCCAAGCCATTTTGGAGCAACTGCGTTGCCTCACCCTGAACGGCGAACTCACCACCCCGGCAGAAGCTGAAGCCTGGCTACAAGAACACTTCCCCCTGCCGCAAGCTCAATACCGAGGAAGAAAGTAGAAGGGCAAATCAGTCGAAATAGAAGAGAGTGACCAACTTGTGTTGTTCCTCAGCATGCTTGCAGGCATCCAGCAGCGTGACGCTGTCGTGGAAGACAAAGCAGATCAACTGCTGGCACTTGCTGATGATCTCCAGGTTGCACAGGCGGCTGGCCTCCGCCAAGGGAAGATGGTCGTTTTCCGGATGCTCCACCAGATGCAGCACCTGCTCCAGGCTGGCCCGCGACTCTGCCGGCTGTCGCTCCAAACTCTGCGGCAAGATCACCGTCAAGGACTTCATGTCCGCCCGCATCGCCCCCCGAATGACGGCCAAGTTGGTGCCAATAGCCCCGGATGTGAGGATCTGGTTGCCGGTAAGGGCCAGGGCATAACTGAGGGTCTCGATCAAATACTGGTGGGTAATGGGCACATGACGACTGCCCAGGATGGCCACTCGCTTCGGCCCAACTTGCTGAATGGCGGCCAACTCCTGCAAAAACGTATCAACGCTGGTGGGGACATCAATAGACTGGGTCAACGGGATCCCTCGGCAAATTCTCAAGATCTGGGCTAGGCTATGCTATCTCAAATTTCCGCTTTGGGATCCGGCCAAGTTGAAGCTCTACGGCTTCAGCCCCAAACTTTTGGTGGAGTGCTCAGGCTGTCTGCAGCAAGCTGGGCTTGGCTGTGGGCGGAAGATCCCGCCTGAATGTGGATGGTGTAGCTCATGCTGCTGTGAACGCCCCTGCCCAGCCAATGGCCGTAGAGAGGGGCAGCATCTCTGGGATAAGCGCTGGCCGCCAAAGCCACATGACCGTCGGCCACAGCCAACCCTTGGGTGGGATCAAAGCCCCGCCAACCGGCCCCTGGCAAGTACACCTCCGCCCAAGCGTGCAAATGACGGCGCCCAGGCTCTGGGGGTTCTCCACCCCTGCTCTCCCCCGAAGGCTGCGAGGGGCTGACCTGGTAGCCACTGACAAAGCGCGCGGCCAAGCCTACCGTACGGCAGACCTCCATGAACACCAGGGCCAAATCGCGGCAGGCTCCGGTTTTGCGATGCCAGGTCAAGCCGGCAGGCCAGGGATCCCCCTTTTCCCGCAAGATGTGGCGGCATTCTGAATAGATGCGCTGGTTCAGCGCCGGCAGAAAAGCTGTCGTTTCCCCCTGCACGTGATCCCATAGCTCCCAGGCCAAGGCCTGGATGCCGGGATCCGCCTGAGCCGTCAGATAAGGCTGTAATTGGGCTGCCAGCGTGCTGGGATAGTCGATGGGGAGATGGGTGGCCCAATCGCAGAGCAGGTAGTCGAAGGGATTCTGCCGCAGGGTGAGCACCGTGGCCTGAGTTTGGATGCGCAAGTGCTCGGTGGGATCCCCAAACCAGAGCCGAACCGCCGCGTTGCCCTCCAGGTCCACCAGCGCCGATTGGCCCACCGGCTGCGGATCCACCTGCAACTCAAAAGCCAGGAGAGTTTGGATCCCGTCGCAGCGCGGTCGCAATCGCACCGTATGGGGCTCCAGTTGGACTGGACGACTGTAGCGATATTCGATGAGATGGCGGATCTGAATTTGCACAGGCCAAATGACGGGCAAGGAGTTTTATCACAGGCAAAGGAGCACCGAGATCAGGCAACCCAAACTGCTCCCAGATCAAAGCCAAGAAGCGGTTGCATCGTCTGCCCGAGATCTCTAGACTTCAGGGATCCCGAGTTTGAGATCTCCGAGAGCTTTGCCCTGCCTTCCCAATCATCGAAACCTTCAGCTTAGAGCGAATATACTCCCCGGCCCGTACAGGAGCATAGCGAGGGGGGTTTGCTGCATTCTGGCATGTGGGCAGGCATTCAATCCAAGCCCCAGCCTGCTCAAGGAAAAAAACTGGAGACATAGCCGACATAGAGACAGGTGCTCAGAACAGCTCCTACCCTACGAAGAAAACCTGCCCCAAGACTGTGTGGGCGGATACCCCCTCAGAGCTGGCACCGGCTCAACCCCATATCCAAACTAGAGATATTCTTGCTTGGCCTGTTGCCAGAGGACTTCCAGCTCCTGGAAACTGCGTCCTTTCAGAAGGGAGCTTATGCCATCGCCGGGCAGGGATCCCGCTGGTTCCTGAGCCAGCTCTTCCATGCGCAAAAAACGGCGAGCAAAGCGCAGGTTGGTTTGGGTTAGAGCTTGGGCAGCATCCAAACCATACCAACGGCCCAAGTTGACCAGGGCAAAAAGCAGATCCCCCAGTTCGGCTTCCTGCCGAGTTGGATCGGGGGGATCCCTCTCCAATTCTCGACGCAGCTCGGCTTCTTCCTCGCGGATCTTGGCCCAGATCCCCTCCACCGTTGGCCACTCAAACCCTGCCCCCACCACTTTGCAGGAAATTTTCAGGGCAGCCATTAGGGGAGGCAAACTTTGGGCATAGTGCAGCAGTTTTTGGCCAAGGCTTTGATCCGGTCGCTCCCCTTGCTTGATCTGTTCCCAAGAGCGGTGCAACTCCGGAAGATCTGCCATCACAGCATCCCCAAACACATGGGGGTGACGGCGGATCAGTTTATCGGCAATTCGCGCAGCCACAGCTTCCAGATCAAAGTGGTTCTGCTCGGCAAAGATCTGAGACTGCAACACCACCTGCAACAACAAATCCCCCAGCTCTTCGGCAATTGCTGCCGGATCCCCGGCTCGAATGGCAGCTACCGTCTCATACGCTTCTTCAAGAATGTAGGGGGTAAGAGACTCTGGAGTTTGGGCCCGATCCCAAGGACACCCGTCGGGAGCGCGCAACCGAGCAACAATAGCCGCCAAACGACTCATGTGTGAGCTAGAGGCGGAACGCTCCAGATAAAGGTGGGCAAAATGGCCCGTCGCTTGAGGATCCCAGCTTTGCAGCGTCAATGGGCCGGCCACCACCTCCAAGTCTTCTGTTAGCAACGTAACAGACTGGACAGGAGAACAGATCTGTTGCAAAACACTGCGCAGCTTCGCCAGATCCTGGCCCCCACAGCTTTTCAGCAGCAGGGATCCCTGCTCAGCAGCGAACCACCGAGCCAGAGCCTGTTGCCAGTTGGGCTGAAGACTATCCAGCGTTTGCAGCATGATCAAAAGGGTAGGCGCGGCCCAAATCCAAAAGGCGGCTGAGCTGCTCCAGATCGATGAAACTCAACTCCAAAAGGATCATCAGCAACGGCCCTTGCTGGCGATGCTGCAGCTTCTTGGCCAGGCTCAGTTGAGAACGGTCGATAATGCCCGTTTCCAATAGATATTCCTCAAGGGCTGGGGGGGGAATGGGATCTAGCATGGTCGTTTCGCAGCGCTGAAGTAAGGACGAGTATGAAAACTGAGAAGATAGCAAACCAATGTAACTATTCTTAACACTTCTACAGAATTTCGGCAAAAATCTGGCTGGTGCGTAGGCCGAAGGCGAGCTTGCTAAGCCCTGCGCCCACAGCTCCAGGACAAGAGAACCCCTAAATTGCCTCGGCAAATGAGGTTTCCGTATCCAAGGACACAAAAAATGGGTACCAAGAGTTCATGGTATGGTAGCAAATTGGCAATCAGTTGGCAGCACCCCGAAAGGCCGACTGCTTTTTCTTTGTGGGAAAAACCAACTCACCTTGCAAGATGTTACCTTTTTATCTCGTTGAATCCTCGTGCTTGATAAAAATCTTACAACAATTCTTCGGGGATCCAATCTGTTCGGCTCCTCTGGGATCTGCCCTAATGCTGTCATCCTGCTCGGGTTCGGTTTTGGGCATACATCGTCCTACATTCAGCTAAGCTAGAGACACTTGCCACATGGACTCCCGTTATGTCTGAAGCCCAGGGTTTACTGCCAGTGGGGGCAACGGTTCAAGTGGTGGAGATGCCTCCTTACCTAAAAACGGCTGACCCAATGCCGATGTTGCGCCCGGCCCATTTGATCCGCTTGCACGAACAAGGGGTGATCCTGCAGCGGCGGCTGTTGGGCACCTACAGTGTGCAGTTTGCCAATGGCATCTTTCTCATAGACGGAAAATATCTCGCGCCGGTGGGATCCCTGTCCTGACACGCCCATCTCTCCTCCGAGCCAGCTGGATGGGTTTGCCGGCCTTTAGAACCTTTGGGAGCTGGCAGCTTTCTGCAGAAGCGAGCCTTCAACTGGCCGGCGGACTTTCGCGATAGCCTGAACCGCGGCTAGCCGCTTCTGACGCTTCAGCGAGCTCAGTTGCTTATTCCCGTCAGCGGTGTCGAAGTAGCTGACAGACCTGCCCAGCTTTTGGTAGCTGGTTTTGCGATCTGCCACCGCCGCGCTGTAGAGGGCTCAGCACATCCGCCCCCAGTGGTGCAAGAGTTTTTCTTGCTGGCGACTGGGATAAAGCTGGGCCGCGGCAGCGTTGCGTAGCCACAAAGTGACGCAGGGGGTTACCCTGCCATAGGGTGCCAGTCCGCTGCGCTGAGACTGGAGACTGCCGCGCATCAGGTTAACTCATGTTAATTTGGGGGCGTCTTCCTCTTCCATCCTGCGATCTCTATGAGCATTCAACTTCCTCGCTGGCTAGAACTGGCCTTGCCTTTCTTTCATCCTGTGCTGATGATTTTGGCATTTGCGCTGGCCCTGTATGCCCTTTACCTGGGTCTGCAAGCGCGACGGGTGCGCACTGCCTCGGCAGAAGAACGCAAGGAGCTGATCAAAGGGAAGTTTGGTCAGCGGCATTTCCTCGCCGGATCCCTGTTCTTGGTGTTGATGGTGTTCGGGGCGCTGGGCGGCATGGGGGTTACCTACCTGAACAATGGCAAGCTGTTTGTTGGGCCTCACCTGCTGGCTGGGTTGGGCATTGTGGCCTTGGTGGCCAGCTCTGCGGCTCTAGCACCGCTGATGAAAGACGGGCAAAAGGTCTGGGCGCGTAATGTGCATGTCCTATTAAACGTGGTGATCCTGGCGATCTTGGGTTGGCAGGCGGTGACCGGCTTTCAGATTGTGCAGCGCATCGTCAACCAAATGCTGACCACACCCCAGGTGGCTTAATCTCCCCGAAAGACCCATGCAACCCTGAACAGGGCTGAGCTTTGGGAGGACTTTGTCCCGCTGGTGCGAGCCGAGAAGTCCGTCGACCCAAAGACTTCGGCCTCCCCTTTTCGGAACCCAGAGCTTCATCATGTCAGAATGGCAGAGCAGGCGCTGCATCCTTCGGCTGTAGAGGGGCGCAGTCTTGTTGCCGATACCCAGTTAACGCAACGGTTCTCCCTATGTCGGTTAGCCCTCTTCCCAGTTGGGTCAAGCGTTCCATCGGCAAAGCCAGCGAGACTTCAGCGGTGCAGCAGGTGATCAAGCAGCGGGGCCTGCACACCATTTGTGAGGAGGGGCGCTGTCCAAACCGAGCCGAGTGCTACAGCCAAAAAACCGCTACATTTCTGCTGATGGGAGGGATCTGTACCCGCGCCTGCTCTTTTTGCCAGGTGGCCAGTGGACGGCCCGCACCATTGGATCCCGCAGAGCCGGAGAAAGTGGCCGAGGCGGTTGAGCTGCTGGGGCTCAGCTATGTGGTACTCACCTCGGTGGCCCGCGACGATCTGCCCGACCAGGGATCCGGTCGCTTTGTGGAGGTCATCGAGGCAATTCGGCGGCGCTGCCCCGGCACCCAGATCGAGGTGCTTACCCCCGACTTTCGCGGGGATCGCGAGTGCATTGCCCGTGTGGTGGCTGCCCAGCCTGTTTGCTACAACCACAACATCGAAACGGTGCGACGCCTCTCCCAGGCAGTACGGCGCAGCTCCGGCTACGACTTGTCCTTGCGGGTTTTGCGAACGGTCAAGGAGCTGAATCCTGGATTACCCACCAAGTCTGGACTGATGCTGGGGCATGGGGAGACCCGCGCAGAAGTGCTGGAAACTTTCCGGGATCTGCTGGCGGTGGGATGCGATCGTCTGACTCTGGGGCAATACCTACAACCTTCCTTGGCCCATCGCCCTGTGGAACGCTACTGGACTCCGGAAGAGTTTGCCGAGCTGGGCCAGATAGCCCGCCAGATGGGGTTTCGCCAGGTGCGCTCAGGGCCATTGGTGCGCAGCTCCTACCACGCTGCCGAAATGGTTGAGAACTAGGCCAGGGAGCTTGGCAGAGAGGCTGTGCAGTCTGTCATAGCCAACCTTTCCCGTCCGATCAAGGCACGAAGGCCCGCTTCCAGGCCGAACGCTCGGGCTGCAAACCGGCTGAGCACCTGTGGCGCCAGGGATCCCAGGCGATACAGGCTGACCCCCGCCACCAGACCCGGCAAAAGGCCGTTGCTCCAGTCTCCCCACAGCCAGGAACTCACCCCTTCCGCCAGCAGCAGCAGAGCCCCATTGAGCAGCAGCGGTCGCCACAGCCCCTTCCACAAGACCCTCCGGGGCAGGTGCAGCCGGATCTCCAAGCCCAGCAGCCAAAGACCATCCAGCAGCGGGGCCAACAGCAAATCCAACCCCAGCGGAGCTAAGCCCACCCCCATCCCCTTGCCAAGGGCGAAAATCCTGCCCCATTGCTCCACAAAGGGGGCATGGTGCTGCCACTGTTTTTCCAGAATCTGGGCCTGAACCCGGTCCAGCCGCTTCAACACATTCAAAGCCAGGAGGGATCCCGCCTCGGTTTGCAAAATCTGCAGAATTCGCCCCCGCAAGGCTTCAATTTGGGGTGCAGGCCGTTCCCATTCCAAAGTAATGCGGCCATCCGGCCAGTGGGTGCGGACTTTCAGAGGTTTTGGGCAAGCGGCCACGGTCAAAATCTCCTGCGGCGATACCCAGCCTAGGTGGCGGCTGATCTGGGCACAAATGGCCTGCAACTCCGCTTCGGAGTAGAGATCGCATTTGTTCAACACCAGCAGGATGGGCTTGTATAGAGTGCGCAGCTCCGAGAGAGCTTGGTATTCCAACTGGGTCAGGTCGGTGGCGATGACAAACACGATCAAATCCGCCGAGCGGGCCACATCCCAGGCCAACTGTTCGCGGGCTTCTCCTTCCACTTCGTTCAAACCCGGAGTATCCACCAGCCTCACCCGCCAAGGGATCCCTGGCTCCGGCTGCCACAGCAGGGATTGGGGCTGCTGAGTGACCCCATTGAGGGGGCCCACCTTCAATCGCTCCTCGCCGGTTAGGGCGTTCAGGACGGCCGACTTGCCACGGTTGACCAGCCCAAACACCGCAATGGAAAACAGCCGCGCGGTGAGGCGCTTGCGCAAAGTGGATAGAGCCCTGAACTCCGGTTGTAAATCCCGACGGCTGGCCAGAGATTGCCAATGATCCCAGCACCTTTGCAAAACGGTTTCGGCTTGGGTCAAGGGAGTGGTCATAGACAGGGGCAATGGACTAACCCTCACTCTAGAGGGAATTGCCCCTCAGGGCTAGCCGTTTCTCCCCCCCAGCGTGGGGAATCCAAACCCCACAAAATAGGGCATGATCACCCTAGGGTTCCGCCGACTTTCCTATGTTGTACCGCCTTCCCCAATCTCTGAAATGGCTTCGTGTGGGTGGATCCCATCGTTCTAAGCAAGAGCGCCAGATCGTGCGCAGCCTGCTGGCCTTTGCTGGGGCGCTGCTGGTTATGGATGTTGTGCTTCTGAGCGCCCTTCGCTAGTCCAACTTGGCAAGCCCATCGTTAGGTGATTCCGAACAAGTCTAAGTCTGAGGCATTCCTCTAGCACTGCTACAGGCAAGCACTCCCAGCCCCTTGCCCATTATGAGGAGAGGGGATCCCAGAATTGGCAAACAGTTGCACTGCAACTCGAAATAACCCCAACCCGATCAGAGGGTGGGAAGGGTTTTCCAAGTTACCAAGTTGCCTGTCAGGCAACTGTTAATTGACCAGCAAAAGGCTAGCTGGGATCCCTTATGCTGCGAGGGCAAGCCGCCGGGGATGGGGGCCGGATCGGGAATAATGGAAGCGGCCCCAGCCGGGAGAGCTGGGTTTTCCCCGCGCTGAGGTCGTTGTTTCCCTTCTCTTGAGGCCGGCTATGGTTTTGCAGGAGGCGGCGGGCGTGCCCCGCATCAACGCGCGCGAGTCGGATGTTTTCGACATTTTCAACCTGAAGCATTATCTCGGCCCTAACCCCTATCTCAATACAGCCGCTTTCACCTTCGACTTTGCCCTTACCCAGTGCCCACAGCCGCTGCCCATTGATGTCTACCTGTCCAAGGTCTGCTTCCATTTCCCCCAGTTGCAGGAGGGATCTTATCCTTCCTACGCCCACTTGTTTGCCCGGCTGGTGACGGAGGTGAACCGGTTGCAGATGGATCTCCACTTGCAGAAGTGGAGCTGTCACCTGTTTCCAGAGTATGTGCGCATCGCGGTGCAGACCTTGCATGGCCGTACCACTCGTGCCGCGGTTTATTTTGCTTGGGATTGGCTGGAAGCCATCGCCCAGGGGGAGCCCTTCGACGTTGAAGGGGAGATGCGCCGCCTGCAGCAATTGTTTCGCGACTCGGTGTACGGCGGGCCGACGGTCTATGCCCTCCTGCGGGCTGCTCACGAACGCGGGATCCCGACCTACTACCTATGGGATGAAGGGGTGATGCAGTATGGCTATGGTCGCAACCAGGTGCGAGGGGTGGCCACCACCTTTCACTGCGACAGCCATCTCGACTCTGACTTCACCACCCGCAAAGACGATTGCAAAGCCTTTCTGGCGGCGCAAGGGTTCCCCGTGCCCCAGGGAGAGGTGGTCGCCTCTTTGGCAGAAGCTTTGCAGCAAGCGCAAGAAATCGGCTATCCGGTGGTGCTCAAGCCGGTGGCCGGCCACAAGGGGATAGGGGTAACAGCAGGCATTCAAACCCCGGAAGAACTGGCCTTTGCCTACGAGGTAGCCGTGGCAGCCCTTCCCCCTGAGGAGCCCATCCGACTGATCCTGGAAAAGCATCTGCAGGGCACCGATTTTCGCCTGTTGTGTGTGGGAGGCCGCTTTGTGGCGGCCACGGAACGACGCCCCGCCTCAGTGACGGGAGATGGCCAAAGCACCATCGGGCAGCTCATCGAGCAGGCCAACCGGGATCCCGTCCGTTGGGATACCCCCACTTCTCCCCTGGGGCCGATCCAATGGGATGAGGCAATGGAGCGCTTTCTGGCAGAGCAAGGCTTGACAGTGGACAGTGTGCTGGAACCGGGGCGGACGGTCTATCTGCGCAAGGTATCCAATCTCTCGGCGGGAGGAGTGAGCCGCGATGTCACGGCCACCGTCCATCCCGACAACGTGGTTTTGGCCCAAACCATTGCCCAGCAGTTCTCGCTGGTGTGCTTGGGCATCGATGTCATTGCCCCCAGCCTGGAGCGCTCCTGGAAGGAGGGATCCCTGGGGATCATCGAGATCAATGCTGCGCCAGGTGTGCTCATGCACCAAAAACCTGCCATTGGCGCGGGAGTGGATGTACCGGGGGCAATCCTCGACCATCTGTTTCCCAAGACGGCCCGCATCCCGATTTTGACCTTTAACCGCCTCACCTTGGTGGAGGCGCACACCTTGGTGGAGCATATTTTGTCCCACCGCCCCAACGCATGTGTGGGATCCGTCTGTCGGGAGGGCGTGCTGCTAAACCACAGCTCTAGACCCCTGCAGGGCAGCCTCTTTCGCCAGGTGAAAACCCTGCTGCGCCATCCCCAACTGGATCTGCTTTTGGCGGAAGCCGACGAAGAGACCCTGGAGCGGGAGGGCTTGGCCTACGAAGGCAGCGATCTGGTGGTGCTGCGGGATCCCTCCGATCAAGAGCTGCAAACCCTGAAACGGGATCTCAACCCCGGTGGCGCCCTCTTCCTGCAGCGGGGATCCACCCTAACTTTGACGGTGGCGGGCCAGGCGGAGCGATTTGAATTGCCGGGGACAGACCTTCAGATGGGGATCCTGCTGCGCTCCATGACCCTGCGGATCATCTGCAGAACCATTAGCCAGATGGTAAACTACCCGACTCCGACCGCTAAGCGGTACGGAGCGGGCTTTCAGTAGCCCTGAGCCTGCTCTGCTCTACCAGAGAACAAAACAGGCCCGAA
>NZ_JBSSBV010000034.1:0-30105 GCF_054059115.1 Thermostichus sp. MS-CIW-26 | reverse complement strand
TAAACCAGCCTAGAGGTTCGTGGTTGGCTTGCCAACTGCAGGGCTACCGAAAGCCCGCCCTGTACTGCGAAGCAGTCAGGGTCGGGTAGTTTACCCATATAAGTGGGCAACATACTCTCCGTACCCGTTGTAGGGCAAGGTGGGAACGATTTGCCACTGGGAACGGGATCCGAAACCGATCAAGACTTCCTGCTCCTGTGACCAGCGGGGGTGGGGCACCCTAGGATCCACATTGGCCTCAAATCCATACTCCTCAGGGGCGAGGGTATTCCAAAACGTGGAGGGTTGACGGGCCAAAAACTCGATTTTGACGATGGATTTTCCCCCTTTAAAGCCATACTTCCAGGGAACCACCATGCGAATTGGCGCTCCGTGCTGTTTGGGCAACGGCTTGCCATAAACGCCGAGGGCAAAAAAGGCCAACTCGTTAGCCATTTCCTCGATCCGCAACCCTTCCGTGTAGGGCCAAGGCAAGTTGGGGGGCCAGATTGGGCCAGGCATAATTTCCGGATCGTAAAAGGAAGTGAAGCGGACAAATCGAGCCGTCGGCAAAGGATCCACCCGTTCCAGCAGCAGCCGCATCGGAAAGCCCAACCACGGCACCACCATCGCCCAGGCTTCCACACAGCGAAAGCGGTAGATGCGCTCTTCGAGGGGGAAGTTAAACAGATCTTCCAGGCCCAACCGCTGAGGATGCCGCACCAGCCCGGTAATCTCGACAGTCCAGGGATCCGCGGGCAAAGCCTGTGCAGCCCGCCAGACGCGCTTTCCGGAGCCAAACTCGTAAAAGTTGTTGTAACGAGTAGCTACAATCTCCTCGGTGACGGGCCTGCCCACATCCGAAAAGTGGGGGTTGAGTGGGATCCCCGTCAGCTCTCGTTCTACCGAGGGAGCGGATCCCCTGCTGCCAAACCCAAAAATAGAAAAACTGGCTCCCACCCCAACGGATCCCAGTTGCGCTAGAAATTGCCGCCGGCTGAAAAACATCTCTTCTGGAGTGACCTGTGCCTCTCGTTGCCAGGGGCGAGGAACTCGGATCCCGAACATCCATCAGCCATCCTTTGATTCAGAGTCAGGGAAAAAGTCTGCCGCCCGAACTACTACATCCTAAATGAATTACTACATCCTAAACGGATCTAAGCCGACATTCCCCGAGCTCGTTTCCAGCGCTGCCCCATGTGTAGTCATTTCAAATGTAGTCATTTCAAACAGCAATGAAACGATTTGTTATGTCTGTCCCTGGCTCCCCTCTCCTTTTGAGAGAGGGGTTGGGGGTGAGGGAAACCCTGCAGGCTGGGATGATCGGTGACGAAATCACGGTATAGCCGTGTTGGCTGAGTCCGTGCTGCTGGAAAAAAGTGTGGGGATCAGCTAAGGACTTGAGCTGGGCTCCGGCAAAACGTAGATGGACTCCACTTGCCGCCCTGCCGATGGCACTGCCTGGATGGTGCCCTTGTCGATGTGGTAAATGACTTTCTCCGCTTGCAACTGATTCTCCCCTTGGTTGATGATGACCTGGCCCTCCAGCTCAATGCGTTGCTCCTGGCTGTAATACACAGCTCTTTGGGCGCGGGCCGTAAGCCGCTCGGCAGGAAAACTGAGGGTGACATTGCCAATGGCCGTAAAAACCCCTGTGTTGGCGTTGGCCTCCTGCACATCGGCGCTGATGCTGATGGCACGGGGATTCTGACCCCAAGCCGGGATTCCAAGGGCCAGCACCACACCCACAGCCCAGCCCAGCGTCCCTAGCCGCTGCCAACCCTTCCGGTCAAACGCCATCTCCAAAGCCATGCCCCATCACCCCGTCAAACCACCCCAGCAGCCAGTCTAGCCCGTCAATCCAGGTCACAATGGCGGGGGGCAGCCTATGGGTCCGTTCCCTTTCCCCCCTGGGGCAGAGCTTGGGCAAGCTGTCTTTCCAATTCGGCAACGCGCTGCATGAGCTGTCGGTTGGCTTCCAGCAGCTCCCGCGCCTGGCTGTTGAGATAGGGATCCGACTCCCACCAATTGATGCCGATCTCCTTGGCCTTATCCACCGAAGAAATCAGCAGGCGAATGCGCACATTCAGCAACTCCACATTGCCCACCGAAACGGTGATGTCTCCGGCGATCACAATGCCCTTGTCCAGCACCCGCTCCAACACATCGGCCAGCGAGGAGCCGTGAGTAGCCGTGGTCAAGGGTTGAGAGCTAATCGGCACAGAGTTCATCGACCTCCAAAGTGTACCAACAGGCAAAAGACTCAGCCAGGCAGTTGGTCTAGCAGATAATTCAGCAGCTGGGATCCCTCTTCATAGCGCTTGCCAGCCCGGGGCAACAGCACATCCGCACACAAAGCGCGAAAATCGGCATTCTCTTTGCTAACTGCCAGCTCATGTTCCTTGACAATGCGCCCGATCATCAAACAACTGCGCAGGCTGGGGTGGCGCGTCAGATCCAACTTGCGGCGAAAAGCCCGCACAATGTGGACGATCTTGAGGGCGTCGGGGCCGGATAAGCCTATTCGCGAGGTGAGAATCTCCTTTTCGGTCTCGATGTCCGGCTCCCCCATATCGATGGTGATCATCCGATCCAGCAGCGCATCTTGGGCCCTGTGAACCCCGGTATATTCCTCCGGGTTAGAGGTAAAAATGGCCCGGAACTGGGGATGCACCCGCAGATATTCCGAGCGGTTGCTGTCCGGCGGCAACACCAGCAGCCTCTCCTCCAAGGCACTCAGGAGAGCATTGTTGGCCTCAGGGCGGGAGCGATTGAACTCGTCGTAGATGAGGGTAAACCCCTCTCGGCAAGCCAAGGTGAGGCGGGCATCCACCCAGCGCTGCTGCACATCCTCCTCCGTCTTCACCACCGAGTGAATGAAGTTGTCCACCACCCGCCGATGGGTAAAACCGGTGCGCCCCCCGATGAGGTCGGAAGAATCGAAGCGGTCATCCCCGTAGATCAGCATGATGGGGCGGCCCAGCAGGCTGGCCAGATGCATCGCCAAAGTGGTTTTGCCCGTACCCGAAGGCCCCCGCAAATGCACCGCAAAGCCCGATTGCAAATAGCGCAAAGCGCGGCGGGTAATCCGCTCAATGTAGGGGGTGTTCACGAACTGGCGGGGACGCGCCTGCAGAACTGTGGCCATAGAGATACCCAACCTCTTTGCTGCCCTGGACTCTTTTGCCTTGACTATAGCTCGGATGTTCTTCCTGCGCTCTGTTCAACTAAACTGCGACCGTCCCCGACACCATGCGCCGCAGCGTAGCCAAGATTTCCGAGGGATCCAACCCCAGATCCACCGCGCCGCGGGCCAACAAATCCCGCACCCGTTCCCGATCCCCAATTACCTGCAGCAGGGTCAAGTTGGGATCCTGCGCTTGTAGATCACTCACATACTTGTTGACATAGTCAAGGATGGGATCCACCTGTTTCTCAACAGTAGGCGGAACTTCAGGGGGTTCGAGCGTTGTCAAACCCCCTGGGGGTTGGGAAACAGAGACCGGGGCGGACGGCTCCACCGGGGTTTGACCTTCGGCTACAGGCGTTGAGTCGGAAGCAGTCTCACCGGCAGTCGCAACGGCACTGTTAGAGCTTGCACTGGAAGTGGAGACTTCAGGTTCTGGGATGAGGTCAGGGATCCCATTGCCCCACACCTGCTTATGCAACTCCGCCCGGAAAGTGGCCAGGGATCCCCGCAGGGCCTGGGCCTGGGCTTGCTGTTCCTGAGCCATCTGAGCCAGCTCCTGTCGAGCCATTTGCCGGAGAGCCTGTACCCACTGCCGCAAATCGGCGCAAAAAGACTGCCGCGCTTGCTGAGTTTTGTCGGCCATCGCCTGCCGAGCCTGCGTATAGGTGCTCAGCAAATGCTCCACAGCCGCAGTCAAGTTAGCCCGGAAAGCCTGCAATTGCTGCCGGCTGACTTCCAATTGAGCAGCTCGTTCCTGCTCCAGGCGAGCCAGACTCTCTGCCACCGACTTGGCCCGCTGAGCCGCCGCTTCCGAGCGGGAGCATTCGTCCAGGGATCGCCTCGCAGCCCGCTCCTGCCTCAGTTTCTGCAATTGGCTGCGGGTTTGCTCCGTCTGCTGCCGTAGTGCTTCTTGTCGTTGCTGGCGGCGCTGCCCCAGCTCAACCATCAGGGCTTGGTGCTGCTCTAGGCGCTGCTGCCGGGATCGGCTTAACAAACTTCGATTCTGAGCCACCCGCCGGCTGCGGGCCATGGCCCATTGTTCCTGCAAACTCATGATCTCCAATCCCTCACGTCGTTTTCAATGCTTGGGTGGATACAGCTTCTCTGCCTGTTCCCAACTCGATGGCACTGCCAACCTGTAGCTCAGTGCGGCTGCAAGACTCAATCCTCGAACAAAACCCGCAGAAGCAAGGCAGAGACCGGCGGTGGATCCCTGCCTCGCTTTCCGACGGCTAGCTTCCTACGCCTCCGCCCAGAGAGCATAACTCATCCAACCATTGTGATGCTCAAGGCGAGAGGGTTGTGGGCACTTTCCTTGGTTGAGTGATTTTGGTTAGGCAGATTTAGACGGCAGGAGCAGCAGCAGTAGCCGTCAGACCCACAGCCTCAGCGTATTTCAGGTAGGTTTCCACAGAAGCCACAACGACGCGGGCTTCAATGGCCAACAGCTCGATCCCAACCAAAGAAACCCGCACCCAGGCATCGACCACGATACCTTTATCCAAGATGCGATCGATCACTTCGGCCAAGCTGGACGAGGAGTTCACTTTCTCTACTGCCATAACGATCTCTCCTGCACTGGTACTGCTGATACTGATGAGGGTTGAAAAGGACAGACAACTCGGCGGCAAAATGGCATGTAGAAGGGATCCCAGCTGAGGATTCACCTTCCCTAGGGCGACAGCCGCACCCTCTATCACCCTAGCCCTATTGTGCTGGCTTTTTTCGGGGAGAACACCCGTAGATTCGCTTAAAAAAGACGGCGAACTCGAAAGGTTTACCGCTTTTCTAAGCGCCATCCCCCCTACATAGTACTCGCCAGCAGAAAAAATGGGCAAAGATGAGGGCGAGTTTTGAGCCCAAGTTGTGGAAGTGTGGTGGAGGGGCAGTGGGAAGCGGCAGGGATCCCCTATACTGGGGGCAGTGGGCTTGCTGACATACCGTTTCTCGCTGGCTGATAGGGCTGTCGTGACCGATTTCAACACCGGGATCCCGAGCGTGCGTCGCCTGCAGAAGGTCATCAAGGATCGGGAAACCCTCGAGGTCAAACTCAATACCGGAGATGTCTTCGTCGGCCAGTTGCGCTGGCAGGATCCCGATTGCCTCTGTTTAGCCGATGCCGAGGGGCGGGAGTCGCTGCTGTGGCGGTCTGCCATTGCTTTCATCAAGGTCAGGCCTCAGTCTTAAGTACTGCTCCGGATCCCTGTACAGCTCTTCTTCCCAATTTTTGAATAAATCTTTACAACAACTCAGGGCTTTTCTGTCTCCCTCTGAGGGCAGTTTTCTCCAGTTGACCCACTCCTGCTGGGTTTTTGGAGCGGTTGACTACCCTGCCGTCGCCCTGAGTCTATCCCAAAGCCGTCCCCCATTGCTCCGCAACGCTGTTGCAACTGCGTCAGCGGGCCGTAGGCCTTGAGGACGAGGCTTTAGACCCAGTTTTTTGGTAAAAATGCCAATTAAGAAGGGTATGATAAGGAGTGTTAAAAAATCTGATCTCTCCTCACCCAACCATGACGACTGCCCCCATTGAGATACCTCTTCAGCCTGCCGCCCAACGGCATAACCACTACAGCCGCGAAGACTTTTTTCGCTTTGACCTCTCCCAGGGATCCCTTGTGGACTGGACGGGTGCCCGCAATGTCTTGGTGAGCGAAGACTTTATTCTGGGCTTGCAGCAGGGCCTGGAAGAAGAAGTGGGAGATGCCTCAGCTTCTCTGATGTACACCATTGGCCGAGAGTGGGGACGCAACGATGCTGTCCATTTTTCCCGCTGGTTTGAGGAGGAATATCGGCGCCACCCCAAGCAGAGTAATCTCATGTTTCTCTTGGAAACCTGGTGGTGGCCTCTGACCTCGCAAGGATGGGGGCGCTGGGAGGTAGAAACCGAGAGTCGGCGGCAAGGGTTTATTTTCATCAACCTCTTTGACTCCGCCGTGGCCCGCACCCTGGGGGATGTGGGCAAACCTGTCTGTCATCTTTACGCCGGATTGTTTGCCGGCTTTTTTAGCACCATGGTGGAACGGCAGCTCAACTGCATCGAGATCCAGTGCTATTCTATGGGGGAAAGCTACTGCAAGTTTTTGCTCGGCAGCAAAGATCGCATTGATGCGGCTGCCTTCTGGCTGAACGAAGGGGCCAGTGCTGGTGAAATTGCCCAAAAATTGCGTTCAGGTCAGGGAGTAGCTAAGGCATGACCTGGAAGATTACTTTAGAGGATTCGGTGCAGAGCTTTTTTGCCCGTCTAAATTGGGATAACCGCCCCCTACAGATGCGCTCTCTGCCAATGCCTTTTCTGCAAGTGCAGGAGCATTTTGGCTCCATTCCCTGGGCCGGGGATCCCCTGAGTTTGGCTGCGCATTCTCTGGGATCCCTGTCGGCAGCACCAGAACCCGAGCCGGCAGAAGAACAGATCACCTTGGCAGATCTGTTCAGCTTGTTTTGAGTCTCCTAGCACCCACTGACATCCGGAAGAAGCGAGATGGTAAGCCCCTTGGAGCAGATGCTGATCGAGTCGGAAGCCCGCTACCTCAAGCCAGAGGAGCTGGAGCATCTGAAGGCCTATGTTCTCGGCTGGCCAAAACGACAACATGTGTACCGAGTTTTGCGGGAACGGGAGAGCCAGGTGGTGAGTAAAACCCTAGATGCCCTGCAAAAGGAGATGCCCGACCTTTCTCCCCAAGTGTTGGATCTGTGCCGGCGACACCTGCTGTTGCTGCTGCGTCACAGCGCTATGGCCATGTTGCTGCAGGACGAAAACCTCCTGAAAGAGCGGCTGCTCGAGTGGATGGAGGAAGAGGTGCGCCTGTACGGGCTGCAGAGGGTTTATGAGGTTGCCTATCGGATTTTCCAGCAAGAGCTGAGAGACCATTTGGCTCCTGGAGAGTTGGAGTTTATCCGCCCTTTGATCACCCAGGTACAGGTGGCCTTGCTGTTTTAGAGCTAGATACTTTTTTGCTTTTTGCATTTTTCGGTGCTAGAGCGCTCTATCTCAACTAGCCGGAGACTTCAGTGTCGTTGGAGTTAATGTTAGCGTTGTAGTAAATCTGCCCAAGGGGTATTCAATTGCTGGAGGGATCGCCATAAGATTTGGAGCGTAAACAACCGTTCTCCCAGCTCAACAACCAACGAACTGTCAACTGCACCCTGCTCCTATTTGGATGCTTAAAGCTCAATAACGACTTGGATTGGATAACCAGGGGATCCCTTATGACCGGCACTAGCTCTATCTCCAATGGCTCAGTCACCTTTGATCCCTACACGCCCGTTTTGGCCAACTACTACACACCCAGCGCTTATCTGCGAAGCGATTTGGAATCGGGCTTACTGGAAAGTCGCCACGGTGAACGTCTCTTGGCCCTTCCAGAGGCATTGCTGCGGGGCATCTACACGGGCCTGGAATACGAGACCGGCCAGGCTGCTCGTTTGGTGTTGCGCAACTGTGGTCGGATGTGGGGCAAGGAGTTTTTCCGCCGTTTTGCCCAAGAACTCTCCGACTACTACCAGAAGCCTTTGGCCGAGCTAGAGATGGGCACCTTTCTGCAAAGTCTGAGACAAGCCTGGAAAGCTCATGGCTGGGGATTGATCGAGATCGACTGGACTTACAAAGATCAAGGAGTGCTGGTGGTGTCGATTCGCAATTCCCCCTTCGCTGCCGTCACGCCTCCCCATTTCAAGCGTCCGATGGGCTTTTTGGAGGCAGGGCTGTTGGCCACCTGGTTTAGCCAGCTAACCGGCCAGGATTTGCTCTGCGTGCAAACCGCCAGCGAGGCTTTGGGAGCGAAGAGCAATTTGTTTGTCGTAACCGCTGCTGCCCGCCTCAAAGAGGGAGAAGCCTGGGTGGACTCCGGCCTCAGCCACGAGCAGATCCTGGAAAAGCTCCTGCAGCCCAGCTAGGCGATGGGGGCTGGTTTTCCCCAGAGGGATGGGATCCCAACAGGGATGAGTCTGTATAATTTTCTGGAAGCAAGGCGAGCTCAAGCGCGCGAGGGTGTGGCCATTGGGGTGGCGAGTCAGAGCAATTCGGGGAGCCATCACCGTACCTACAAACAGTGCCGAGGCCATTGGCGCGGCGGTGGCTGAGCTGCTGGATACGCTAGAGCACCGCAACGCCCTCGATCCAGCTGAACTAGTCAGCGTTATTTTTTCCGTTACCCCTGATTTAAATGCAGCTTTTCCCGCCCAGTTTGCTCGTCGTCGCCCCGGTTGGGAGTCGGTGCCTCTGTTGGATGTGCAACAGATGGAGGTGAGCGGCGACTTACCCCGTTGCATTCGGGTTTTGATCCAGTTGAATACTCCACTTGCTCAAGCGGACATGCAGCATGTTTATCTGCGAGGTGCCCGCGAGTTAAGGCCGGATCTCAGCGCAGTTTGATTGAGGTCGTACAGCACCAATACGGCAGCGTAGCCACAGCAATCGAACAGCAACGGGACAACCTATCGCCTTGGGCAATAGGGAGCGCAATCGATTCTGGTTTTTCCCTGCTTATTTTGGGGGAAGAGAATGTCTCAACCCAAGTTGATTCAGGTCTTATAACTACGGATTTGGCGATCCCAGCCGCCTTGATCTGGATTCACTCACAGATGCACTTAGCCCAAGAGTATGGTCATTTCGATTCAAACCAGGACACTAAACCCATGACCCAATGTTGACTGTAAGGGGCGAGATAGCCCAGGCGTCTCACCCTAACCCGAAACGACTATAGTTTGAGAACTCAGGAGGATAGTTTTTCTCGCAGACGGTTTTCCCACTGTTGCAGTCGCTCTTGGCGAGCGGCCACCTCTGCTTCGCGACGGCTCAGCTCTTGGCTTTGCCGAGTCAAGGATTGCCGCCAGCTTTCAATCTCCGACAGATCCACCAGACTGTGGGTTCGGGATAGGTTGTGCAACATCTCCACCAGCTTCATGGCTGCCTCTTCCACCCGCCGTACCTGCCGCTCTTCTGAAAGCTCAACCAGCAGCAACACCCCAATGTTGTAAGGGCCAACCTCTTTGCAGGTGACCCCTTCTGGCTTGCGCAGCGGCATCCAAACCCCGTCCTCGGCCTGCCGGGCCAAGAGCTGCAGCTCCCCCTGGCCGAAGAGACTTTTTTTGTGTACCCGTGCCAGATACAGCATGGAACATGCAGGAAGATGCTGCCGATTTTAGCACCGATCCCTTTTATTGAAGAGGGATCCCGTCCCTACACCCAAACCTGGGTTTTGTTGTCCGTGCCACCAGGAGGATCAATGCTAGGATCGGCTGTGGAATGGATAAGGCTCAACGCTCTCCCGTCTTCATCGTTTAGGGATCCCTGGCATGTTTCTCACCCAAAGCCCCTACTTTTTGATGGCAGCGCTGGTGGCGATTGCCAGTGGAGCCATCTTCGCGGTTCGGTTCATCAAGCGCGAGGCCTCCGCTGAGTACGACGTGATTTTTGCCACGATGGGCCTGATCTATTCCGTCTGTTTGCTCTTGGAAGGTCAGCGGCTCATTCCGTTGCTGTTCTTTGCCCAGGTGCTGTTGGCGGTGATGGCCGGCTGGTTTGCCATCGAAACCTTCCGTTTGCGGATTCTCTTAAGCGAAAAAGCACGGCAGGTGGGCGGGGCTCGTCCGACCGTTCGGCGGCAAGGCTTCAGCCGCACCTATCCCCCGGATGGCTATGCCCAAGGACGCACGGTTTCCACTCGAGCCGAGGGATCCCGTATTCGCGACACCTCCTCCACCCGCTCCATTCCCGAAGGCAGCGCAGAGCCGAGCCGTCGCCCGCGGCCCCAACTGACCAGCGATACCCGTGTGCGTCCCCGCCGCCGACCCGAAGGGGATGAGTATTACGAGGAGCCAGGAGTCCGCCCGCGTCAGGATACGGACTACGATGAACCAGCACCGCCGCCAGAGGCCCGCCGCCCCCGTCGTCCTGCCACCGAAGAGTATCCAGAGGATGTGGATGTGCAGGAAGAGCGCAGCACAGGTACAGCTACTCGTCGCCGTCCCCCACGGTTGCCCCAAGACCAAGGGGAAAGCTACGCAGATGAGCCCCCCCGCCGTCCTTCCCGCCGCGTTGTCGAAGTAGAGCCAGTAGAAGTGGAGCCAGAAGAGTATGATGACGATCTGTTCTGATAGGCTCTCGACACTGCTCTGAAACTCAATAGGGACAGCGCCAGCCTTGCTTGGGAGGTGTGGTGAATCCGGTTGGATCCCTCAGCCCGTGTTGCGCATCCCGGCGGCAATGCCGTTAATGGTAAGTAAAGCTCCACGCAGAAGTTCAGCTCGGTCGTAGCGTGTTCGTCCGGTGCGGGATCCCTGACGCTCCCGCAGGCGCTTGAGGAGAGAGACTTGAATAAAGCCCAAGGGCACAATAGAGCGGTTGCGCAACTGCACCGAGCGCTTCAAATAAGGGTCGTTCTCCAACAGTTCGCTGTGGCCCGTAATCTGCAGCACTATTGTGCGAGTACGGTGCATTTCTTGGGCAATACACTCAAACAGCTCCATCGCCCGCTCTAGACGCTCTGGAGAGCTCATCTCCCGCACGTAGTGACGCGCTATTTGCAGATCCACCTTGGCCAGAGTCATCTCCACTTTGGAGATCACCATGCGGAAGAAAGGCCATTCGCGATAGAGGTGCTGCAGGTGGTTGAGGTTGTGCTCGCCCTTGGCCACGTATTCTTGTAGGGCGGTGCCAACTCCATACCAGGCCGGCAGGAGAAAGCGGCTTTGCGTCCAACTGAATACCCAGGGAATGGCCCGCAGGGATCCAATATCCTTCTGGCTGCCGCTGCGGCGGGCAGGACGGGAGCTGATCTGCAGTTGGCTGATCTCTTCAATGGGGGTGACCTCGTGGAAAAACTCCACAAAACCTTCCTGCTCGTAGACCAGGTTGCGATACACCTGCCGGGAGCGATCCGCCAAGGATTCCATTAGGCGCGACCACTCGTGCAGATCGTTGGGGTAGGTGCGCAGTAGGCTGGCCTGGATCACGGCGCTGGTGACGGTTTCCAGGTTAAAAATGGCCAGATCCTGGAGGGAATACTTGGAGGCCAGCACCTCTCCCTGTTCGGTAATTTTGATGCGGCCCCCCACACTGCGCCCTGGCTGAGCCAAGATGGCCTCGTAAGCCGGGCCCCCCCCACGGCCCACCGAACCACCCCGGCCATGGAAGATTTGCAGCTTCACGCCATAGGATTCGGCCACCGTCTGCAGGCGTTGTTGAGCCTTGTAAATCTCCCAGTTGCTGCTCAAAAAGCCGGAATCTTTGTTGCTGTCGGAGTAGCCCAGCATCACCTCCTGCAGATTTCCCTGCTGAGCCAAGTACTGGCGATAGAAAGGGATCTCCAGCAACTGCCGCAAAACTTCCGGGGCCCGCTTCAGGTCTTCGACGGTCTCAAACAGCGGCACCACCGCCAGGGATCCGCGACCACTGATGGGATCGTAGAGACCCACCTCCTTGGCCATCAGCAGCACCTCCAACAGGTCGCTTAACTGGCGGCTCATGCTGATTACATAGGTTTGGCAAATGGCCAAGCCGAATTCCTGCTGCATGCGGCGCAGGGTGCGAAAGGTGGCGATCAGCTCTGCCGTTTTCTCGGAAAAGGCGATCTCCAGCGGTATCAGAGGCCGACGGGTTTGTAGCTCCTGCAGGAGAAAGGCGGTTTTTTCCTCTTCCGTCATCTCGTTGTAGGGACGCGGCAAAATGCGCAGGTACTCGAAAATCTCCGTGAGAGCGGCTTCGTGGTAGCTGCTGTCTTGGCGGATATCCAGATGGGCCAGGTGAAAGCCAAACACCTGTACCTGTTGAATGAGATGATCCAACTGACGGCAGGAAAGGCCGCTGTTTTTCAAGCTTTTCTGGATAAGCTGCAAGTCGGCCAGAAATTCTTCTGCGTTGGCATAGGCGTTGTCCACGGGGGGAGGGGTGGGCAAACAAGCGGAGTCGGCCAAGTTGCGATTGCGCTCCCGCGTTAACTCCAGCCGCCGCTGAATGTAGCTGAGCTTGAGGCGGTAGGGCTCTTGGCGGTATTGCAGCGAAAACGATTCGTAAACCTCGGGCATGAGGCGGTGATCCTGCTCAAGGGCATCCAGCAGTTGGCTGTCCACATCCCCCCAGTGCAGGGAAATGCTCAGGGTTTTGGTGAGAGCCTTCACCGATTCGATGTACTTGCCCAGGATGAGGTTGCGCTGATAGCGAGCCGTTTGCCAGGTAACATCGGCGGTGACGGAAGGGTTGCCATCCCGATCCCCGCCTACCCACGAGCCGAAGTTGCAAAATCCTGCCGGCGGCGGCTCGACGCTGGGAAAAGCTTTTTTCAGGCTGCGGCTGAGGTACTCGTGCAGCAGGGGGATGGCCTGAAACAACACCTCTTCAAAATAGTGCAAGGTGTAATCGACTTCGTTCAAAACAGTCGGCTTGGACTGATGCAACTCGTCGGTACGCCACCAAAGCAAGACTTCTTCCGCCATCTGTTCTTTTATCATCTGGGCCTGCAAAGGCTGGGTTTGTTCTGCCCAATCCAGTTGGCCGAGCAGGCGAGAGAAGGCCCGTTGCTTCTCGCGAATGGTGTGGCGGACGATCTCAGTGGGGTGGGCGGTAAAAACCATGCGAATGTGCAACTGCTCCAGCAATCTGCGCAGTAGGCCCGGCGGCACCCCTTGAGCCCGCAGGTAAGGGAACAGCCGTTCAAATTTTTCGTTTTCTCGCACGGTACGTTGTTGGCTATCCACCATGCGCATGTCCGAGTCTTCTGCCCGTTCGTAGTGCTGTTCAACAATGTTGATCAACTGGAAGAAGAGGGCAAAGGCCCGTGCCGTTTGGATGGTGGCGTCGAGGCTGAGGTACTCGATAATTTGTAGTACCTCTGGGATCGGGTACTCTAGGGCTTGTCCTTCTGGGGAACACATGGAACGCAGTCGCTGCAACAGATCCACCAGAGACTGACCGCACTCCTGCAGGATCACCGATTCCCAGAGTTCTTCCACCAATTGCAGGCGACGGTTCAACAGGTTGTTCCTGCGGTTGAAGGCTTCGTTGACTTGAAGGGAATGGGCCAAGGGATCCCGTTCCCCAAACAGGGATGCCTCCTTCAGCCCGTTGGTAGAACCCGCTGCCCCCTCTGCAGCGGTCAGGTGGGGGGAAGAGGTCATGAAGGCAGCTCCTAGAATAACCATCCCAATATTAGAGCCTGTTTGTCGAAACGGCAGATGTAGCAGGTATCACGCTCAGATTGCGGTCTTCTCCGCGTCGGATTTTGTAGTTGAGCCTACAAATTGCAAGAAAAAAGTGTTTTACCTTGTCGCAATACCGGTCTAACGCCTTGTTGACAGGAGTTCTGGTGGCTGCCACCCTGTTTATCAACGCACATCTGCTGGATCCCGACCAGGGATTGGACAAAATCGGGCAACTGGGTTTTCACGTCGGTGGGGGATTTTTGTCTGCCGGCGGATGAGGCGGGGATCCGCTCAGGGGTGACCACGGTGGTGGAGGCGGGGATCACCTTCCCGGCGTTTTGTGCAACGGTGGCGTCAACTGCCCAGACGCGGGTTTATGCTTTGATCCTTCTCTGCTCTACATCGCCACTGCGGATTTCATCGCCCACCGCCTCAGGCTGGCTGTGGATTGGAAAAATCAAGATCTGGATCGGGCCAGAGCAGTGATCGAGGCCCATCGCCAGGTGGTGGTTGGCCTCAAGGCTCGCCCCACCCTCAAGCTGGGAGAGAGGGAATCACCCACGCTCACTTCCGCTCTGATTCTTGGCGAAGAATATGCCTGCCGATCATGATTCATCTGGGCCGCTTCCCGATGGATGAGGTGTTGGATCCCTTCGATTTGTTGGATCGCCTGCGTTCGGGAGAGATTGTCAGCAACGAACAAAAGGCCCGTGCCCGCGACTACGCATTGCAGGTGGCAGAGCTAGAATCCAAGGCAATTGCAGCTTTCAACCGCAAGTTGGCAGCCTTGTCACCGGCTTGAGCCGCTCTGGAGCGGATGCCCATTTTATGATTTCGGATCAGCAGTGGATGGAACGGTGTCTATCCCTGGCCCGTTCCACACCTCAGCGTCCCTCTCCCAATCCGCGGGTGAGTTGCGTGATCGTGCAGGGGGATCGGGTGGTGGGGGAAGGCGTTCATCCGGGGGCAGGGCAGCCCCATGCGGAGGTGTTGGCTCTGCAACAGGCGGGATCCCTGGCCAGAGGGGCAACGCTCTACGTCAACCTGGAGCCCTGCAACCACTATGGCCGTACCCCTCCCTGTACCGAGGCCATCCTAGCTGCCGGGATCCGGCGGGTGGTGGTGGGGATGCAGGATCCCAATCCCTTGGTGGCCGGCAAAGGGATCCGCCGCCTGCAGGAGGCGGGGATCGACGTGACGGTGGGAGTGCTGGAGCGGGAGTGCCAGGAGCTGAACGAGGGGTTTGCCTTCGCCATTGTGCGGCAACAGTGTTTCGGCCTGCTGAAATACGCCATGACCCTGGATGGCAAGAGCGCCGCCGCCACCGGCCACAGCCGCTGGATCAGCAACTCTCCGGCGCGGCAGTGGGTACACCAACAGCGGGCCTGGCATGATGCCGTCATCGTTGGATCCCGAACCGTTTGGCAGGATAACCCGCGCCTCACCTGTCGCCTGGCGGAGTTGCAGGGATCCCAGCCGTTGCGGGTGGTCCTCAGCCGTTCCCTGAACCTACCTCCCGTCGCCCATCTGTGGCAGGTGGAAGAAGCGCCGACGTTGGTGATCACAGAAGCTGTGGCAACCCATCCTTTGTGGGGATCCCTGGCCAAGCAGGGGGTGGAGCTGCTGCATCTGCCCCAAGTAACCCCCTCGCGGGCGGCACAGGTGCTCTTTCAGCGGGGGTGTCTGAGTGCCCTCTGGGAATGCGGGGGCACGCTGGCCTGGGCAGCCCTCAAAGATGGGGCGATCCAGAAAGTAGCCGCCTTCATCGCTCCCAAGATCCTGGGGGGAGCCGATGCGCCAACCCCGGTAGCAGGCGAGGGGATCCCTGATGTCAACCAAAGCTGGCAACTGGTGGAGCCCCGGCTGGAGACCTTGGGGGATAACTGGTTGATCATCGGAAAGATCTCCTCTTCAGTTGGCCACAGTAACCTACTAAAGTGACCAGCTTTCGATTGCCATACAGGGAGCTTCAGGTTTCTGAACGAACAGGCTGATATCTGTTCAATGTAAATGGATATACTCATCAGAAAAACACGGCATTTCTGCAAAGTGGGGTTCAGAATTGAGCTCAATTGTGCTAGGCTGGTCAATGTTTTGGGGGGGTCAATTGACGTTTTGGTAAGGTCAGCAAAATCAAGCTGTAGGGATCTATCGAGATTTTCCTGAGGTGAGCCTTGCAAACGGCAACGACGAAGACTCTAGCCTCTTTGTCCAGCCCTTCTTTGCTTGCCCAGTGAGCGGCTTGAAAGTCGTCCTATCTCATTTTCAAGTACAAATCCCAGGATAAGGAAGGGCATTGTGTTGAATCTTTTTGCCAGCCTGCTGTTTGCATCCGCTTTCCTCAGCCCATCGGGAAACGTCGTCATCGAGGGGGATCCAGGGGAGTGGGTTTTCGCCGATCATCAAGTCCTAGAAGGGGTTACTCTAACCCTTCTCACACGGCCCGGAGAGAGCTTGGCCTCTTGGAGAGAAATGCTCTCCGTCATGGACGTTCATGTCGAGGGATCGCCGCGCTTTCTCGCCAACCACATGCGGGACAACCTCCTGGCCAACTGTCCCCAAACGACTTGGGAGTTCCATCGGGAGAGCGAAGAAGATGTGCTCTACGAGTTTCGCAGTGCTGGCTGTCGTGGAACGGTGAGTGGAGTTGAGGAACATGAGATTGGCCGGATCACCCGAGGCCCAAGCGGCAGTGTGCGCATTGCCTATGCCGCAAAGCCAGAGATGACGTCCGAAGTGCGAAGCCGCTGGCTGAACTTACTGGGCAGCGAGGTGGGGACAGCTCAGGGTTTTCCCATTCGCAACCTCAGCGGGGCGATTGCACAGCCTTCTTCCCCGGTTTCGGAAGCCCCAACCGCAGAGCGGCAGATCGCCCGGTGGCTGCAGGAAGCAACCGATGCCCTGAAGCAGCAGGAAGATTTGCTGGCCGAGCTGGATCGCCTAGGTCAGGAAGCGCAGGCGGATGCCCGTGCCTACAGCGGAGAGATCCCCAAAGAGGCGGGGCTAAAGACAATCGGCCTGTACCGAGGTCGGGGGGACGGCAGCCCTGGCGAGGCCACAACCGAGTTCAAGACCACCGACACCTTGATCTGGGCCATCTTGCCGGTGGGCAACCTTCCTGTCAACGCCAAGGTGGAGATACTCTGGTACTACGAGGGCGGAGAAGCCGGGGGCGAGCAACTAATCCGCAAGCTCGATGTTCCCTGGGATCCCTTGGCCGATACCGTGCGAGGCTTTCTGAGCTTCAGCCAACCCTACACCGGCCGCTACCGCGTCGAGATTCATGTCAATGGCGAGAAGGTGGGAGATGGCCGCTTCACAATCCAATAGTCTCCTGCAAGAAGTACCCCTCCTACGGGGTTACACAGGCTTGGGGGTGGACAATCTCCATCACCAACTCCGACGGGGTGAAGACTGTTGTGCTGGGATCCAGAGGGGGGCTTGCTATCCTCGACGGGTTCTGCTGACAGGCCTGGCTTTGAGGTTGTAGATAAGGCTGGTGCGGTATTGCAACAGCAAATTGCGCAGATAAAGGGGCAAGTTGCGTCGGTAGAGGGAGCGGGTTTTGCGGTAGATAGACTTGCTGCGCCGGTTAATTGCTTGGCTGCGCCGCTGCAAAGAGGTTTGGAGTGGACGTTGGAGTGCCAGGGATCTGGGCGCACGCATCAACCTTGGCCGTACCATATCCCCCCTCGAGAGCAGCGTTGAACGTTGGATCCAGTGTAGGGGATCCTCAGGGAAGCAGCCGCCAGCGGGTCAGCCTATTCTGCAGGTGGTCTGCCCAGCTTGCCGAGATCCCGGCAAAAGTTTCATCCCTCTCCAGATCTTGCAACAACTGCCGACCCAGAGGTGCCAGACGGTACCGGTCGGTGATCCCCTGCCCATCCACTTCCCGTCGCAACAGCCCCACCTGAATCAGCCACATCAGCTCGTAAACTACCCGACCCTGACTGCTTCGCAGTACAGGGCGGGCTTTCGGTAGCCCTGCAGTTGGCAAGCCAACCACGAACCTCTAGGCTGGTTTACGACAGCCCCCAAAAGCGCAATCACATTCGCACCATTCAAATCCGCATCCCCTTCCCATCCACAGTGTCCACACTTAAACTTCTTTCCACTGCGATAGGATTGCGCAGGGTCGGGATGAATGTGCAAACACCGGTGGCAGGTCTGCGACGTGTAGGCAGGCGGAACAAGAATCAGAGCAACCCCCGCACGCAGAGCCTTGTACTCCAAAAATTGACGGAGTTGATAAAACGCCCAACTGTTGGCCCTGCGCCGTTCAGTTTTACTGCGGGGTTGTTGGTTGATGCGCTCCCGGATCCCTGTCAGGTCTTCCAGGGCAATAGCGCTGTTGGTAGCTTTTGCCCTAGAGACAATAGCTTTGGAGATGCGATGATTGACCCACGCCTGAAAGCGCCTCTCCTTGCCAGACAGCCGTTGCAACAGTTCTCTGCATCTGCGCCGCGAACTGCGTGTGCCCTTACTGGCTTTGCGTTGGAGTGCCGCCCTCAGCTTGGAGTAGTGGTCTCGGATTCGATTCAACTGCTGTCCATTCCAGTTATCCCCTTCTGACGTATGAGCAATATCCGTCCTTCCCAAATCCACCCCCAGCACTCTATCCGTGCGTTGCGGTGGGGATGGCTCCGCTTCCACACAGATTTGAATGGAGTAGGAACCGTCTTTGCGCTTGACCAGAGTGGCGGATTTGGGGTTGGAGCCCGCCAACTGTTCTCTCTGGTAGCGGCCAATCGCCAGCCCAAAGCGCTCCCGACCCTCCACCGTGGTCAGTGACACCGTCCAGTCTTTCTCGCGAAACGAAAAGATACGGGCATCGTAGGTCGCAAAGCCTCTCTTGAACGCTTTGACCGGACGGTTTTTCTGTTGGGCAACTTTACGGGCACCGGCCAGCCGTCTGCAGACCTGCTGGGCCAAGTTACTGGACAAGCCAAACCGAGCGCGAATCTGGTAATAGCAAAGGGACTGGAGTTTGACTGCGTTGACTACTTTTTCTGGTGTGTTTTGGTTGACCCAGTTCAACGCCTGCACAAAGGCATCCATTGTCGCATCCAACTTTGCGGCTTGCGACTGGGACACCTTGAGCTTGCAGGGGACGGTCAGGACTTGGGTCATGGTTCTATCATAACTTCCGCATTCCTCCCGACACTGACCCTATGGGTACAGTGCGGGGCTCCTGCGATTTCTAGCTGACTCAGAGTCATGGAGCATGAGGGACAAGGGGAGTCCTTATGTTCTTATTCAATTCTGTCAATGGCCGTTGAGCAGCAGGCTTGTTACAATAAATTACGATATGTTGATCATCCTTGCCATTGTTGTCCTCCTGGGATTCTGGGCGCTGCGCTTGATGGAGCAGGCTTTTCAGAGTCAGGAGTTCTCGCGCATGTTGGCAGGGACACTGGTGGCTGTGGCTGCCGGCGGCGTCTTGACCTGTTACTTTTTGATGAGCGATACCCTGCAGATGTTGTTTCATCTGCAAGCGCAACCTTCCTCCCCTTACTCTCAAGATCTGCTCTCCGATCTGAGCTGGCTTGACTAGGCCAATTGGGTTGCTAGCCAGGCTTGAATGCTTCGAATCATCTGGTGGTTGGGGGCCAGTAGGTTCTGGTAGATCAACTGTCCAAAAGCATCGATGGGGCTGAACTCCTCCCCGACTTGGAAAGGATAGCTAAAACCCAGTGGAGTGAGGTGATCCCCCTCGAGATGCTGCCACTCGGTATAGCCTTGATACTTGCGGCAAAGCTGCTGGTAGAGCAGAGGAATGTCGTCAATATCATCCTGTCGAAATTCTACGAGCAGGTTGTGTCTAACCGGATACTGCTCCTCAATTAAGCGGTTGGTTTCTGCTGGGGAAGGCTCGAACTCTAACCACAGATTCACAGGTGGCGAGGAGGATCCCATCCACATCCGCCACAGATCGGCGAGCTGTTGTTGAGGCCAAGCTTGAGCCAACAGCCGCAGCAATGGCAAAGCCCGATCTAGCCCGGCATTGCTGTAGGCCAGGAAAATATTGCCTCGCCGCTGGGATCCCAGAGAAGGAACGGCTAGACAAGAGAGGATCTGCAACTTACAGCCCAGGCTATGACCCAAACCAAACAGGGGCAACTCCAGCAAACCCTTGCTTTGCAGGCTTCTGTGCAAAGATTGGGCTGCGTTGAGCGCCAGTTGGGCGTGATCGATATCGGTGGTGTAGGGGGTGGCAACAACGGCCATGCCCATACGGGCCAGTTCTTCCAGCAGGCGGCTGTAGAACACTTGCGGGGCAGCTCCCACAAAAGCTCCACCCAGAAAGTGAACGACGGCGCGGGGTTGAGGGGGCAGAAGGAACCAAGTGTGCCCATCCGTTTGCCAAGTTGGTGCCATGGTGTTGCAACCTCGCCTGCGAGTTTGTTGAAGCTTTCCCCATAACCCAGCGCTCGGCAGATCCCACTTTGCCCACTTTACGCCGGTTCCCCGCGCTGGCCAGCCCCTGGAACTCATCCTAATGGACATCTTGCCCAGACATGGGGATCCCCAGTTAACTTCTGATGCAGCAAGCAAAACTCTGCCCCGCCTCAGACTGAGGTTCTAGCACCGAAGGGTAGTGCGCTACACTCGCCGAGATTGGGTTTTGAGTGTAGGATCCCTGCCCAAAAGTTGCTGCGGCTGCTATGACTAGGGCAGTGGGTGGTGAGGGATCGTGATGAAGACTTCACAGCTTGCAAAAGGATGCCTGCTGATCGATTGTCGGGGCTTTGATGAAAAGACGATAAATCTGTTTTTGGCACCTGGGCCCGATCCCTATCGGGAAACAGAAGAATTTCTCCTGGACTGCGAGATGCGGGCAGATGAGCTGCCCCGTTATCTGCGGCGGGCCTTGCTGGAGTTTCAGTTGTATTCCAATTCGGAAGGGATCCTGCTGCTGCGGGGCTTGCCCGTGGATCCCGGACTAGACCATACCCGCACACCGGCTCTGGCGCAGCGCTCTGAGGAGAAAACCACTTTTGTCAGCGAACGCTGCTTGGCAATGATCGGCAGCCGCTTGGGGCATTTGGTCTCCTACATCCAAGAAAAAAACGGGGATCTGTTTCAAAACTTGGTGCCTACTCCCGACAGCGAAGAGGTGCAATCTTCCGAGGGATCCCGCACTCGGCTACAGTTTCACCGCGAGACGGTTTTTCATCCCCACTCACCGGAGTTTTTGCTGCTGTTTTGCCTGCGCCCCGACCATGATCGTGTGGCGGAAACCACCTACGCCAGCATCCGTCATGTCCTGCCTCTGCTAGGAGAGCGAGAGCGGGAGCTGCTGTTTGAACCCCTGTATCGCACTGGCATCGACTACTCCTTCGGCAACCGGCAAGCCCTGATCAATGGACCCATTTTGCCGGTGTTGTATGGCCGTCGAGAGGATCCCTTCTGGAACTACGACGAAGACCTGATGGTGGGGCTCACCCCCGAAGCCAGTCTGGCTCTAGAAGCCCTGAGGAAGGGAATCCACGCTGTCTACCGAGGCATCAAGCTGGAAACAGGGGATCTGCTCTGTATTGACAATCGCCGCACCGTTCACGGACGGACTGCCTTCTCTCCCCGCTACGATGGCTTCGACCGCTGGATCCAGCGCTCATTTGTGGTGCGGGATCTCGGCCTTTCGGCAGGGGATCGCCATCCCGGTGAGCGCATCATTCGCACCGCCTTCGCAACAGATGATGAGGCCCAAGCTGCCCTCAATGGGGAGCAGGTCTGTCTCAGAAGATCCTGAGAAGTTCGCAGACTTCAGCGCCATCCATAGCTCAAGTCCGTAAAAGTACTATTGGCGATTTCCCCGAAAGGGTTTGGACGAGTCGCCCCAGATTCTGATGTCAAAATACGTGATCCTCACGATGGCTATCGCAGAGCGTTTCCAGCATTCTAGGCTTATGAGCCAAAGCCATCAATTCTTCTCACGATTGCGAGGTTAAGATGAGCATTCGCCAGATCATCGATGAGGTTTTACAATCTTCGGTTTTAACTCTGCAGCAGGAGGCCAGCATTAACCAAATCCTCTGGGAAAAAAACTATGATCTATCTGATCTAGAGGCTTTGGATAAGCTGGTGGAAGCCATTTTGCGCCAAGAGGTAAGGGCTGCTTCCGATCCCTGCTAGAAACCTAGCCTTGCTTGCAAACGACGGCAGATCTTGCTCAAAACTTACACACTTACACAACGCACAACTGAGAGCAATTGTGCATGCTCCTAGCATGAGTCGGGATGAGATTCCAATCTCTCGACAATTTCCCGGATTAAATGCTCATCAGAGCGATTGATCTCGGGGTGGAAAGGCGCCTGTTTTAAGTAGCGCTTGAGATCCTGGCAGGCTTGCTGCCAACGGCCCAACTGATAATACAACAGCCCGCGATCCCTTAGGTGGGGCAAGGACTCAGGGATCAACAACAAGATCCGTTCCGCTGCTGCCAAAGCGGGTTCCAGTTCGGCGCGGCTCAGATAAATTTGCTTGAGGTTGTTGAGCAAGCGTACCAAGATCAGGCGGGGAGGGGTGGGGCGTAGGTGGTGTTCTTGGAAAGGGATCCCAGGCCCGTAGATTTGCGACAAAAGCTCTTGACAATCTTCTGGAAATAAAATCTCCCCCTGCTGAAAGGGATCCACAAAAATCTCGGCGCCTGCAAACAGGGGCCGGATTAAAAAGTGGCCGGGCATGCCCACTCCTGCCATGGGAAAATCGATCCGCCGCGCCAGCTCTAGATAGATCAGCGACAGCGTAATCGGGATCCCGGTGCGCCGATCGATCACTTCGTTCAAAAAGCTGTTGCGTGGGTCGTAATAATCTTCGCGATTGCCACGAAAGCCCAGATCCTCAAAGAGATAGTGATTCAAGATCTTGATGACCCGCAGGGGATAACGCTCCGGGGGAAGGCGCTCTTGCACCTCTGCGGCCATCTCATCCAGAGCGGCCACATACTCTTCCACCTCCAGATCGGGATAGGCTTCTTGGGCAATCCAGAGGGCCGCCCGACCCAGATCGATGGGCTCCGATTGGATTTCAAGGGCAAAGCGTTGACGGGCAGCAGGAATGCTCATGAAATGTTAAATATTAAATATTGAGGTTCTTTGCAAGGATCTCGGTCAGAACAGCAGCGTGCAAAAGCTGGTCAACAGCAAGGTCACCGCCGTCAGGAGCAGGCTAAAGCTCCAAAGCCGCAAAGCGGCAAGCAGCAGGATCCCGATCACCCAAATCAGCAGAGCATTCCAATAGGGTCGGTTGCGGGCTTTGGACACATTAATTTTCTGGAAGAAGGGCAGCAGGATGAACGATACATCCAACAACAGGCGCGGCAGCCGCAAATTGTCCGGCAGCGGCAGATCTCGCACCGCCAAATAAAGCAGCCCCCAGCTCAACAAAAGCGGGATTAGGAGCAGATAGTTGGATTCGGCCAGCAGGGGTCGATCCACCACCAGCGGAAACAGAGGGCTGATCCCCCAGAGCAGATAGAGGTAAAAGTTGAAGTTCAGCAGCGGCTGTAGCAGAGGGGGCACCTTGAGGCGTTGACCTTGGGATCCCACCTGAGCTGCAATTTTCTGGCCCAGGGATTCGCCTTTTTGAGGGGCTTGCGCTGCTGGGGCCGCCCGCCAACCGCAGTGGTCGCAGTAGGGAGATTTGAACCGGTAGGCTGGGATCGGCTTGCCACAGGAAGGGCAACGTTGGATCGGACGAGGTTGAGAACTGGAGGCCATGACCACTCGCGGTACTTCTGCTCTAACGTGCCCCAATGGCTCTTAGTTTACTCCCAGGGCAAATGACAGTGTGATACAGGCTGCTCCCAAAGCCGCGCCGGCCATGACCTGAACGGGAGTGTGGCCCAGCAATTCTTTCAGGTAGGGTTCTGGAAAACGGTCGGCGCCCTTTTCTTCAAACCATTCTTCCAGGAGGCGATTCAGCACCCGCGCCTGTTTTCCAGCGGCTTGGCGGATCCCCGCGGCATCGTACATCACCACCAATGCGAAAACCACCGTCGCGGCAAACAGCAGGCTGTCCCAGCCTTCCTGCATCCCCACCCCAATGGACAAAGCCGTCACCAACGCTGCGTGGGAGCTGGGCATTCCCCCGGTTTCCACCAAGACTCGCAGGTTAACCTTGCCTGACCGCACATAGGAAAGGATCAGCTTGATGGCTTGGGCCAACACACTGGCCAGCAAAGCAACCCAGAGGACATGATTGGCCATCAACTGTTGCAGCATACGGCTCTCCAGCACAGACATGCGAGCAGGGTCTCCAGGGATCCCATCTGATCTTGTCCCCTTGTCCTGTCCTAATGCTGACGGCGAGTGATGAAGTCCGCCAGAGCCAGCAGCGGCTCTGCCCGCGATCCATAGGGGCGCAACGCTTCCTTGGCCGATTGAATCAGCTCCTCGGCTTTTTGCCGGGAGGCCTCTAGGCCCAACAAGCTGGGATAGGTGGCTTTGGCAGCAGCTTGATCCTTGCCTGCCGTTTTGCCCAGTTGCTCGCTGGTGGCGGTGATGTCCAAAATGTCGTCCACAATCTGAAAGGCCAAGCCAATATCGCGGGCGTAGCGGCTCAGGCGGTCCAGCAGCTCCTCATCTCCCCCCGCCAGGATCCCTCCCGAAACCACCGAGACTTCCAATAGAGCGCCGGTTTTGTGGCTGTGAATGTACTCCAAAGTTTCCAGGGAAATGGCTTTGCCCTCCGACTCCAGATCCACCACCTGCCCCCCTACCAAACCGGTTGCCGCCACAGCATGGCCAATGCGGGCAATCACCTGCAACACCAACTGCGGCGGTACCCCCTGAGTTTGGCTGGCAATGTGCTCAAAGGCAAAAGCCAGCAGGGCATCTCCCGCCAAGATGGCAATGTCTTCGCCGAACACCTTGTGGTTGGTGGGTTTGCCGCGGCGAAAGTCGTCATTGTCCATGGCCGGCAAGTCGTCATGGATGAGCGACATGGTGTGGATCATTTCCAGGGCACAGGCGGTAGGCAGAGCCTGCTCCACAGTGCCGCCGGCCAACTCGCAAGCAGCCAGACAAAGGATCGGCCTGAGGCGCTTCCCCCCTGCCAATAGGCTGTAGCGCATCGCCTCGTAAATGCGCTCCGGATAGGCGGGAACCAAAGCTGCAGAGAGAGCTTCTTCCACCTGTTGCTGACGCTGGCTCAGGTAGGCTTTCAGGTTAAAGGTTTGGGCAACCAAGCGGGGTTTCCTCTCAACTCGGCAATGGGGGGATCCTTGTCGAGCCGTTCTTCAACAGACTTGTCAGGTGTCATTATCTCATGTCCACTTTAATTGGGGATCCCAGCCCAGAGGCCAAAAGGGTAAGAAGTAACAGCAAGTTGCAGCCGATGAAGAAACTGCAGGGATCCTGAGCCGCCAACTTGCGGTTGCTGTCGCCACAATGTCAGGATTCATAAGGATCTTTAGCCGGATTGCCCTCCTATGTCCCACTCGCCTGTTCAGCTCAGCGCCACCTCCTCCACCGCCAGCGGTGCGGAGCACTTGGGTGACCGTTTGCTGCGGGCGGCCCGAGGGGAAGTGCTGGATCGCCCTCCGGTCTGGATGATGCGCCAGGCGGGTCGCTACATGGCGGCCTACCGCGAGCTGCAAAGCAAGTACACCTTTAAGCAGCGTTGCGAGATCCCGGAGCTGGCCGTCGAGATCTCGTTGCAACCGTTTCGGGCCTTTGCCCCTGATGGGGTGATCCTGTTCAGCGATATCCTCACCCCCCTTGAGGGCATGGGCATCCCCTTTGAGCTGGTGGAGCATCAGGGGCCGATCATCGACCCGCCGATTCGTTCCCAAGCCCAAATTGAGCGCATCCGCCTCCTGGAACCGGAAGAAAGTCTGCCCTTTATCAAGACCATTCTCAGCACCCTGCGCCGCGAGGTGGAAGGAAAAGCGACGCTGCTGGGGTTTGTCGGCTCCCCCTGGACTCTGGCCTGCTATGCCGTGGAAGGGCGCAGCTCCAAAGATTATGCCCACATCAAAAGCTTGGCCTTCGCGCAGCCGCAATTGCTGCATCAGTTGCTGAGCAAGCTGGCCGACAGCATTGCCCGCTACGTGATCTACCAGATCGAGGGCGGTGCCCAGGTGGTGCAGTTGTTCGATACTTGGGCCGGACAGCTCAGCCCAGCCGATTACGAGTGTTGGGCCTTGCCCTACCAAAAGCAAATTGTGGATCAGGTGAAAGCTCGCTATCCGCAGGTGCCGCTGATCCTCTACATCAACGGCAGCGCCGCTTTGCTGGAGCGGGTGGGCAAAGCCGGCATCGACGTGTTCAGCCTCGATTGGATGAGCGATATGGCAGAGGCCAGGGCCCGCCTGGGATCCCTGGCGGTGCAGGGCAATCTGGATCCAATGGTGTTGCTGGGATCCCCGGAGTTCATCCGGCAGCGCACCCTAGAGGTGATTCGAAAAGCCGGATCCCGTGGGCATATCATGAACCTGGGCCACGGCATTCACCAAAGCACTCCAGAGGCCAATGTCCATTACTTTTTCGAGACGGTGCGCCAGTCGGCAGAGCTCCTAAAAGCCCTCTAGCCCAACAGGCAGTGGGAACCCCTCTTCCCTGAGGTGTTTTTGCTCAAGGGCTGTACAGCCATCCCTAGGGATCCCCGGTGTACATCAGCGTCATCATTCCCACCTACAACCGCCGTCCCATTTTGGAGCAGTGTCTGCGGGCCCTGGCGCAGCAGCAGCCCGGCCCCTACGAGGGCTACGAGGTGGTGGTGGTGGACGATGGCTCCACCGATGGCACAGTGGAATGGCTGCAGAACAACCCCGTTGGCTTGCCCCAGTGGAAACTGTTGCAGCAGGAGCACCGCGGCCCCGCCGCTGCCCGCAACCTGGGGTTTCGCCACGCCCAGGGATCCCTCATCGTCTTTATCGACAGCGACCTGGTGGTGGTGGATCACTTCTTGGCCAGCCACGCCCAGATGCTGCGGCGGCACGGCGTTACAGGGGATCCCCGCTCCCCCCACGAGGCTAAGGTCTTCACCTACGGGCGGGTGATCAACACCAGCAATTTTCAGGATCCCCGCTCTGAACCCTTCAAGCCCACCGATTTTTCGGCAGCCTTTTTCGCCACCGGCAACGTGGCCATTGCCCGCCATTGGTTGGAGCTGGCCTGCGAAACCCCCGCCGGCCCCTTTGACGAGCGGTTTCACCTCTACGGCTGGGAAGACCTGGAGCTGGGGGTGCGGCTAAAACGTTTGGGCCTGCGCCTGGTCAAGTGCCCCCAGGCCACCGGCTACCACTGGCATCCGCCCTTTGAGCTGCAGCAGATCCCAGGATTGATTGAGCGGGAACGGCAGCGGGGCCGCATGGGTATTCTCTTTTACCAAAAACACCCCACCTGGGCCGTGCGCCTGATGATCCAACTGACGCCCCTGCACCAATTCCTGTGGGGCCTTTTATCCCTGGGGGGCTGGCTGAACGAGAAGCGGGTGGAACCGCTGCTGCGCTGGTTGATCCGGCATGGCCGCTCGCAGTTGGCCTTGGAGCTGTGCCGGATTTTTTTCCTCAACTGGTACAACGTGCAGGCCGTTTACGAAAGCTACAGAGCGATGAAGGCGCGAAATAAGGGGATCCACTCGGCTTGAGCTGCCACCAGGGCGGGGTAAGTGAGTCGGCCATAATCCTTGCCGGGAATCAGAGGCTGGCCGGGATCCGGATCGGCACAGCTCAGGGGTTCCCAAACGGCGCCGGCCCCCTTGACAATGGCCCACACTGCCGCCACATCCCAGATCTTGGGCGAGCGTTCTACCGCCCCCAAAAGGCTGCCACCGGCCACCGCCAGCAGGTTGTAGGCAGCGCCCCCCAACATCCGCGCTTTGCAAGGGAATTGCGGGCTAATCCAATGGCTGCTGCGGGAACAGAAATTGAACAATTGGTTGGGGCCGGGTGAGGCGGTGCTAGGACGGATTGGCTGGGGACAGGCGGGATCCCGGTCGTGGCGGGTGAGAAAAGCTCCTGCTGCTGCATCCCCAGGAAACCGAGGCCAATAACCGTAAAAAGTCTGGCGGATGGGCGGCAGATGGACACAGCCAAACACCGGCACGCCCCAATGCAGCAAAGCCAAGGAGCTGCCCCAAATGGGGATCCCACGGGCAAAATTGGTGGTGCCATCCAAAGGATCCACTACCCAACACCACTCCTTCTCGGGAAAAATGTGGTTGGATTCCTCGCTCAGGTAACCGTGATCGGGGTAGGCAGCGGCAATGGCCCCTTGAAAAGCGCGATCCGCCCACTGGTCAGAAGAGGTTACCAAGCTGCCGTCGGCTTTTAAGGACTCCGTCCCGCTGGCGCGAACCGTAGGGTGGGCCTGGCCAAAGTCTGCCAAGAGCTGGGATCCCACGCTGGCCGTAGCCTGCAAGGCAAACTCGGTAACCTCCAGCCAGAAAGGGGATAGAGCAGCAGTTGCAGAAGGAGCACTCATGCCCCAATCCTAGCGGGATCCCTGGCTTTTGGGGTGGAAAAGGGGTCGCAATGGCAGCGGATCCCTCACCAGCAGGTTTTAAGCCCCTAAGCTGACTAGAATCATAGGTAGACTCCCCGGCTGGCCGCCCTCCTCCATGAACCAGCGCCTGATTGGACAACTGATTGGCAACCGCTACCGGCTGACCTACCACATCAGCGAGGGTGGCTACGGCAATGTGTTCGAGGCGGTGGATACCCAGCTCAATGACGAGCTGGTGGCCGTCAAGTTGTTGCGCCCGCCGCCACCGGACATGGGCCCAGAGTACTACCAGCAACTGCAGCAACGCTTCATGGATGAGGCCAGGGTCAGCGCTCTGTTGGGCGAGCACCCCAACATCGTGCAGGTGCGCTCTTACGGCCTGTACCAAAACCAGCCCTATCTGGTGATGGAGTACCTGAACGCCAAACCCTACAGCGGCCAGGGGTTGGACTATGTGCTGGCTCGGGAAGGCCCCCTGCACCCAGAGCGGGTGGTGAACTTGGCTCTGCAGATTTGCTCTGCCCTGCACCACGCCCACAACTTTCAGATGGATCTGGGCAAACACTCCATTCGCGGCGTCATCCACCGCGACATCAAGCCCAGCAACATCTTTGTGCAGAAAGGGCCCGATGGGAAAGAGCGGGTCAAGATCCTGGACTTTGGCATTTCCAAGCTCATGGGGGAGACCTCTCGTGGCCTGACGCAGACGGGCTATTTTTTGGGCACGATGGTCTATGCCTCGCCCGAGCAAATGCGCGGAGAAAAGCTGGATGGCCGCTCCGACATCTATTCCCTGGGGGTGGTGCTGTACGAGCTGTTAACCGGTGCGTTGCCCTTCGAGCCGGATACCGACACCTTGCAGGGCTGGTACCACGTCCACAACTTTCAAAAGCCCCGCCCCTTCCAAGACCACAAGCTAGCCCACCCCATCCCTGCTGCTCTGGAGAGGGTCATCCTCCAGTGCCTAGAGAAAGACCCTGCCCTCCGCCCGGCCAACATGGAAGTGCTCGGCCAGCAGCTACAGGCTGTCTATGGAAACAAGATTGCCCCTCCTGCCCCGTTCGTCCCCTCAAATTCCTCTCGTTCACCTCAAGGTGTTCGCCCCCCGCGGATCCCGACCGGATTTGGCCAGCCGACTTCCCAACAGCCCCGAACTGCCCCAGTTGAGGAAGAAAAGCTCCAGCAGGCGGTCAGTCTGATCGAGGCAGGCGAGTACAAGATGGCCGTCCATCTGCTCAATGAGCTGATCCAGAGCGCCCCCAACGAAGCCCGCTACTATCTCTACCGCGGCCTGGCCCACCAACGGCAGGGACATTGGGGCCTTGCCCAGATGGATTATCAAGGGGTGCTGCGGCTGGAGCCGGGTAACCCTTCAGCGGAACAGGGACTGCGCGAGGTAGAGCAGAAAGTTGGGCAAGAACATGTCAACAGCAAGTCCGGCTCTCATCTGTTGGATGCACCCCTGAATGCACCCCGCCTGGGCAAAGGGTCGGCGTTGAGTTGGCTCTTGGCCAATTTGGGGGCGGCTGGGATCGGCTACCTGGGGCTGGGGGCATTGGCTCCTCTGCTGGCGGCTTTGGGATCACTACAAGGGGCGGTGGCTGGAGCCGGCCTTGGCTTGCTGATGGGGCTGCTGCAGTGGCTGGTGTTGCGGCGGCAGGTTTCGGTGGGATGGGTGGCTGCAACTTTGCTGGCCACGGCTTTGGGTTGGGTGGCAGCGGATTTCCTCGCTCCCCAGGTGGGGGTGGCAACCTCTGCTTTTAACCCGACGGATCCCTGGCTCCAAAATGTCTTGCAGGCAATGGGAGATGCGCTGCGCGGTTTGCTGGTGGGGGTCGGCGTTGGTGGGCTGCAATGGGCCTTGTGGTCTCAGCGCTGGAAAGGTGGCCGGGCTTGGATCTTGGCGGCAGTTACCGAAGGGGCAGGATCGGCTCTGTTGATGGGTTGGCTGCTGGACAATACTACCTTGAACAGTTGGCTGCTGCTGATCGTGGGGCTACTGGCCAACACGCGCCCCCTTAGCGCAATGGTGCTTTTGAATTTGCGCCGGATCCCTCCTGTTCAAAGTCAACAACAAGCCCCTTAGCCCACAGGGATCCCATCTGAGTTCTCTCTCTCAAGAAGAGGGAAAGACAGGAATCAAAACCGCTCATTATTTTTCTCACGATTTTTCTCACGGTTACCGGGGAGCGCCGTGAGATCCCCAGCTCAGAGCTACGCGACTGGTTGTAGGGAGTAGGGTCGTTTGAGCTAGTAAACTACCCGACTCCGACCGCTAAAGCGGTACGGAGCGGGCTTTCAGTAGCCCTGAGCCTGCTCTGCTCTACCAGAGAACAAAACAGGCCC